>CAJWOS010000348.1 GCA_913044235.1 uncultured Pseudomonadota bacterium | reverse complement strand
GCGCGCCGCAGTCGCCGACGGCGCAGGACGAGAGGTCGAGCGTCTCGAGGGCGGAGGCCTGGGACTTGAACGCCCCTGGTGATGATGCAGGAGGAGTCTCGAGAGCGCCGCCTCCCCTTCGAGCCGCGGCACCCACGCACCGGGGCTCTCCTTAATCGCTTCAAACGGCCCCACCGGAACCCAGATGTCCTGTTTGGAGTTCCGCAGCTCATCGGCACGGCTCGGGTCGAGAAAGCGCTTGCAAAAGCCCGTTCGCAGCTCGATCGGCATCAGACCGATGTCGACCTGGAGCACCACTCGACCGCCGCTCTCCGGGAGCAGGTCTCGCAAGCGCTCAGGACCAATCCCCAGCACTGCCCGGTCCGTGGGCCGGGCATAGGTGAGTCGCGCCAGAGGTCGACCCGGCCAGAACCAACACGCAACCCGACTGCCTCTGGATGTGGCCAGCTTGGCCGCGGCTGCAACCCGCTCGTCGGTCGAGCCTGACGCCCCCTCAACTACCTCCATCGCCAGTCCCAGAGCCTGGGCGACCGTCAAGACGTCGGGCAGGCGAGCTTCCCCCAGCACCACCCAGCGCTCCTCCCCCGAGAGGCGGGGATCCGGCGGCGGACGTTGTCCGCGTGCCCAGCTCAGCATGTCGAGGCGCTCCAGTCCATTCAAGACATCGATCTCAGCAATGGCGAGACTGACAATGGTGACCTGGATGGTTCGCTCGGCAGGTCGGAACGGCTGCTGGCAACGCACGCACCACTCGCCCGGCTCGAACTCCCGCTGCACAGCATACATCTGCCCACAGAGCTCACCCCAGAGCGTGCCGTTCCGGCAAGCCACCACGGCGGCGTTTTCGGGCTTGTCGCCACCAGCCACCACCGCCGACCCTCCACCAGGTGCCAGCTTCAGCAGTTGGTGGAGCTTGTCGCCGACTCCGGTGCGCCAGATGCGAAGATCGCGGAACCCCACCGCGGCGAGCATCGCGCACACGGTGGCAAAGGTCCAGGTGGTCCAGGCCAAGGCACCGTCCCAGTTTGGGTGCAGCATGGTTCCCTTCAGATAGGGATTCCCAGGCACCGAGCCTCGCTGGCACACCCAAGTCTCGACCTCGCCTTTGGCATCCGTCAGGGGCTGCAGCACCCCCCCAGCCGTCTCCGCACACCAGCTCGAAAATCCCGCTTTGCTCAGCGTGGCCGACAACGCCACCGCACCCAATGCTGCCGCGGTTCCCCAGATCATGGGCGGCAGCGGCCGCAACCTTCCGAACACTGTCCACTGGCGGGATATCGCCCAGCTCGTCAGTGCCGCGAGGCCCCCCAGGAGCATCGCCAGTTCGAACTCGGAGAAGGGCCGCCCCGAGGATGGAGCCTTCAGCAACGGGCTTACTTGTACCCATGCTGCTGTCGCAACCATGATGGGAATCGCCGACTCGCGGGCACTCTCCCAGGCACGCCAAAGGCCAAAGCTCCGGTATGGATTGATGGCCACTGCAGTCTCCTCATCCCTCCGTGGTGCTGGACACCACGGCATAGGGTCCTGCGGATTCCGCAGGGCGGAAGAACTGCACGAGGGCAGTCCCTGCAGACTGCACCGACCGACCGAGCTGGTCCCGGAGGGCGACAAATAGCCGCACTCGCTCGGTAGTGGTGAGTGTGCGAGTGCGCAGCATGACTCGGACAGACTGCAGACTGGCTGCAGCCATGGTCTGGTATCGAACCCAGTTTCGGCCCAGTACCTGACGGTCCCACACCGACCCCTCCGGCTCCGCCCGCCAGATCAGACGCTCGATCTCATCGAGACGCCGCTCGAGGTGCTGCACAACGGGGTGCTCCGGGCTCCAGGCCCGATGAATGTCGGTGATCCAGTCCTTGCCATTCCCGAAAGCCATCGCGAGCGGGAACAAGCCGGGATGAGCTTCCGACCCTGGGCGCACAAAGCCCAGCTGCACGGTGATTTCTTCGCGCGCCACCTGGAGCCCCCCAGGCGCTGAGGCTCGCTTGCGGTCCACCTTGAGCACGAGGGCACCAGTGACGCGCGCCCCCGACGTGGTGGGCCATGCCACAAACGTGGGCTGGGGTACCTCGATCAGGTCGTAGCGCCCCTGGACGTCCCGCATCAACACCCGGCCAGCCGTCAGCCGGAGTCCCGTCGCAGTACTGTCGGGCCGTCGGGTTCCCGGAGGACCAATGGCCGCCAGAGGCGCCTCCGGCTCCAGTCCCTCAAGGATCAGGCCCGGCCCCTCGGGGCTCATAATCGAAGCCCAGGCCTCGAAGACCCGACCAGGGATGGCCTCGAGACTCTGGAGGCTCTCGAGGTCGAGCAGCGCACCGTCGCGCGGTGCAAAGCGTTGAGCGTGGATGTCATTCATTCGAGAGCTCTCCAGTCACGGCGACGCGATAGCAGCACCAGACGGGCAAGAGGCGAAGCAGTCCCCGATGGAGCGACTTTCCTGGGGTCCAGTCAACCAATAGATCTTCGGTCCGGAGGCGCACCTGTAGGCCCTCACGAGGCTGGAAGCGAACAAAACCATTCTCGACGCGAAGATTCTGATCGACCTGTGCAGCGCCCCGTGCTGCCCACCATCCGGTGTTCCGACAAGCAAAGACTTCGTGGACCAGATGGTCCGGCCCACAGACCGTCTCACTGGGCTGTTCGTCGAGAGCGGATTGAAGGAGGCCAAGTGCGGGTCCCCCCCCCCCCCGCCGCTCGAGCCAGGGCTTGAGCCGTGCTGCCAAGCGCTGCAGCCGCATTGGATCATTCCGATGCAGCATGGCCTCCACGCCGTAGTGCTCGAGGAGCGACACCAACAGACGTGGCTCCGGCGAGTCCGGCGACCACAGCATGCTTCGCGACTCTACCATCCAGTCCGTGTCGGCGAGCAATAGCTGGACGCCTTGAACAAGGGTCGGCAGTCCACGTGCATGTGCGGCACGCGCAGACTCCTGGATGGCAGTGGGCAGCAGTCCCACGACAGACCGACTGTGAAAACCACGCTCCGACACCGTCCAGTCGGTGCGTTCAGGCTCGAGGTCGGCGTCGACCCACGCCACTCCTTCGAGCCGTCCGGCCGCACGCTTCCGGGCGAACTGGAGCCGTGCGGGGCTTGAGTCGTTCACGGCTCCCCCTTCACAAGCGGACCTTCGATGATTGCATCAAGCATGAGGACATCGACGGGAACCGGTCGACGCTCACCGGTCGCATCGACCAGCTCACCCTCAAGACCAGTGGTGTCATGCGTGGGCCAGATCGCGTCAACCGCTGAGCCATCCAACCACACCGGCGTCATGGGAACGACCAGGACCTCGGTGACTCGGTTGCTCCGGCTGCGTGCATCCGCACAGATCTGTCCGGCGAAGTGCTGCGCGCGGGATAGTTCACTCGGCGAGACCGACCGCTTCCCCTTCGCGACGGCGAGCACAAGTGTGCGCTCTCCAGCCGCATCCAGACGCTGGGAGAGCGACGACCCAGAGACGAAGACATTCCAGGTGTCCGTGGTGACCAGTGCACGCTCCGAGTGGCTCCATGCCCGTACGCGCCAGTCTTCACCGCCGAGATGACTCCGAAGCTCGCGCTCCCAATCGGATGGCAAAATGAGATTCCGCCGCCCGGCGGAAAACAACCGACCGCGCGCCGCTTCCTCGCCCTCGCTATCGATGCCCCCGAGCGTAGGAAAAGGGTTCGAGACCGATTGAATCCGCGGACGCGCGCTCGGAGCCTGCTCCAAGAGCTGAATGTCTCCATCAGCGACATTCCCGTCTGCGCCATCGGTTGTGCGATACCAATCGAGATCCACCTCGCTCCCCACGCGAAGCTCCCGAACATCTCCGGTGGCATCTGGCGCATTGAACCGAATCTCTCCCGCCTGCGCATCGAGGTGTACACCATGAAAGTTCGATATGTTCCGCGATGACGACGTGGAGAATCCGGCCAGTGGAAACTTCGCAAGCAGCCGAGGCACATCAGGCCCGAGGGGTCGACGGCGCATTCGCGCGACCTCGTCCGGACCCACGATGTCGCCTTCCGTCAACGCGATTGGCTCAGGAACCACCCGCTCAATGGTCATCGTCCGACCATCGAAAACAACAGGCGCATTGATCACGAGCATCGGGTTCGCAAAGACGCTGGTGACCTGCTGCGGACAGCGGAGCAACAGGGCAGCGGGCGAACCTTCCGGCTCAACCCGCACCACTTGGATCAAAACCGGACCATTCGGTCCGGGGACCGTCAATCGAACATCTTCCACAGCAGGCGCGGACAGCGGACTCAGCGAAGCATCACGATTGAGGGTCCACACCTCGATCGGAGCACTTAGTGGGCGGTCCAGGGTGAGGGCCAGGCGAATGGGTCCCTCGGTAGACGCCCCCGAAAGACCCACTTCCAACAGGTCACAGGGGCCCGGCCCCGTGAGCGACCACCACGCTCCGTGTCGAACCGCGACCTGCAACCAAGGAAAATTCAGCAGACACTCTGCACTCAAGGTGCGGTCATAGATGGGCTGAAGACGGGCGAGCCTTGGCTCAATCCGGGTGAGGGTCGTCCATACTTCCTCCGCCAGCCGCCCTGGCAAGGGCGCCGAAGGACTCACAAATAGCTCTTCGAGGGGAAGACCGGCCGGCACATTGTGGAACGCAATGGTGTGCTCTCGCGGGCCTGGAAACGGCGCCTGTCCGCGCATGGTCTTGGGCAGTCCAGGATGATGATTGAGGCGCAGTTGCGGCGCCCATGTGCTGTCATCCAGAACACCCCATCGACCGATCAGCGACTCCCCATTGGTCAACCCACTCGGGGCCGATTCAGCGAATGCAGCGGTCGGATCGACCCGGATCGATAGGCGCGCGCGCGAAGGATCACCCTTCCCAATCACCCGCAACATCAACCAGCCCACACCACGCGCCTGCAAGGTATCCACGGCCTCTTTGAGCGGTTCTGCAATCGCATCACCCGCGATCCCCACCAACGATATGGACAGTTCCTCGCCCACGAAAGTGCGACCAATCGGGAGCTGCATCCGCCGCACCCCGAGTGGGCCTCCCTCTTCAAACCGTAGGTTCGAGCCGTCCCAGGCCCACAGCCGGACCCTCCGGAGTGCGCGAACCGGTACAGCCGGTTCCAGTGGAACAAACTCGATCTGATCCCGCGTTTCGGTCTGCGGCGCAAACAGACGAACGGCTGCTGCGCCCCCGAGGGACGTTCGCAGCGTGCCAGAGTCGATGGCCTCAAGAGCCACCATCCCAATGGACGGAAGCGCACTGAGAAGCTCGCCCCCCATCAAACCCAGGAGCTCCTGCAACACAGCGAGGGGGTAGTCGTCCAAGCGGATGCTCAGCTCTTCCACCATCCAGGCGCACTGCTCCAGTAGGAGCCAGCCAGGGTCCGTCGGGTCGATGTCGGCAGACTCCAGCGCGGGCAGTCTCGCCAAGAGACGATCACGCGCATCTTTAAGGAGCGCTTCGCGGTCAAGCCGCAAAAGGTCGGGAGACGAGATTCGCACGCGATTTCCTGGGCGTCTGGGCCAGACTTCGGCTCAGCCCTGCAACTGGACTTCGAAGAATACGGCTCTGCCGTGAAACTCTACCGTAATGCCGACCTGAATTGTGCAGTGCGTACCAAGCTGAACCAGCGACCGCTCCGCGACAGGGAGCCTTCGCAGATCGCGCCCACGGTTCATTCCGTGGGAGGTCAACATCTGGATGTCCACATCGGCTACACGTACATCCGAAAGCTGCCTCTGGAGACTGTTCTCCACCTCGCGCTGGAGAGCCTCAAGACGGCTCGGAGTGAGCGGCTGCCCGACGAAGCGCGCGAGGTTGCACCCGAACTCCGGACGCCAAGGCAAGCTCCCACGCTGGGTCTCGAGCACCACGCGGAGGCGCTGGGCAAGCCATGCATCCTCGGAGACTTCATGGGCCGTCCCATGTCGCAGTGCGGTGTCCATGGAGAGTAGATGTCGGGACATGCGTTCAGCCCTTGGAAAGGGAATCAGAAAAGAACTCAGCAGTGGTTTCGGTCATACCGTCTTCGACCACATGCGTGACCGATGAAACCAGGAAAGGTCCCGTCAGCGGCCAGCTCACATCCTCGAATTGCACCAGGGACAATGGGCTGAGGGCCGTATTCCATTCGCCGCTGCATCGCCCACGAGCGAAGGTCTCCGCCCGGGCCTGAAGGGTCGCCACCGCCGACTCCTCGAGGGCCGAGGGCGTCGCCTTGCCGAGCGACCATGGAATCTCGTGTTCTCGCGGACCAAACCCGTCCTTGAGCAGTTTGGCGGCAGAACTCCCCTTGGAGATGGTCTTCAGCTTGGACGCGACCGCGGTAAACTTCATGACGGTACTGGCTTTCCGATAGTCGCGTCCATGCATGGTCACGCTCGTAACAACCTCGCTCAGATCAAGAGACAGCTGAAGGTCTGTCAAGGAAGCGCTGGACACCTTCACCGCGACTCCTCGCTTGGCCACATTCCGCGCCGCATAGGTGAGCTTGCCGGCAGAATAGTAGAGCGCAAAGTTGCGCTCGGCACAGAGCTTCTTGAGCAGCTTGACGCCGTCGTCATCGAGCGAAACCTGGAAGTCTTTTACAGGCTTCGCAGCGCCGACACTCGAGCTCTTCACACTCGCCATCTTCAGCAGAGTTTTCACAACCTCGTCGCGCGTCTGCTCCTTGATTTCACTGAGCCGCTGGTGCCGCAAGCGATGGAGCGTCTCGAGACCGTGCGCAGTGGCCTCCAGCCCTAAGGCTGTCTGACGAAAAGACATGTGCACGAAATCTCCTTGCATCTGGAGATTATCGAGCTTCAGCTTGTACTTCTCACCTGGCATCAACTGCTTGAGGACGGTCGGGTTGCCGCCAGGCTTAAGCAAGATGGATACGGCCACGCTGTCGAGGTCGTCGACAGAGAAACGAGCCTCCACCCGACGGATGTACCAAGGGGTAACTACGCCTTCCTCGCTGTCATAGTCGATATTCACGCGTCACCTGACCTGACAGCAGGGGTCGCTGTCATACCGCTTCCATTGTGCCGTCCCGACCCAGTGTGCACCGCCAATGGTACCGCACCAACCCAGCCCAACCAGTACGGAGGAGACTTGTCCGGCCACACACCATATCGAGGCGGGAAAGCCGCGGTCCAGAGCCTCGGCCAGCGCCACGAGATCGACGATCGGATATTCCTCCTTGCTCCCTCGTCCGCCGTTCCCCAGAACAGGACTTGCGCCCGAACGGGCCGGCCGATCTGCGGGTCGCAGAGGAACATCAGACGCCTCCTGCGGGTTCGTCGAGCTCAGCGAGCGCAACTTCCAGACGGTCGAGCTCAGCGGTCGCAGCGTCCAGCTCGGCGAGTCTTCGCGACTCCGAGGCCGTGCGTTCAGCGGCTGGTATGTCTCTCAAGCTGGCGGTCTGGCCACCGTTGTCGAGCGCGGATACCCTTGCGCGAACCAGCTGGGTCTGCTCGCCGAGGGCGGAACGATACGCCTCATCCAGTCGGGCGAGAGACTGGTCCAACCGGCTCGATTCATTGAGAATCCACTGTTCTTGCGCTGTGAGCGTGCCGAAAGAGCGGCGCTCCAGTGCCTGAAGATCGTATGCGCTCGCCATCCGGGCTCTTGCGTCTCGCAACGAAGCGCGTTCTTCCGAAAGCGCTGCAACCTCAGCTGCAGCGGCATCCGCCGTGGGAGGCGCTGCAGCTGAGGTTGCAGCGCTCCTCCCCGAACC
>CAJWOS010000347.1 GCA_913044235.1 uncultured Pseudomonadota bacterium | reverse complement strand
GGCGTCCGCCGCCGCCGCCATCTGCCGCATCTCCTCCGTCATCTCCGAGATCGTCCCCTCGCGCTCACCAATCGTCGCAAGCGACGCCTCGTTGCGGGCGTCCTGCTCGTTGAGCCCGGCTCCACTCAGGGCCTTCTCAACGTTCTTGCGCCGGTTGAAGTTGTCGTTGAAGAGCAGCACCCGCCAGCCGACGCAGGTCGAGCCACGACAGCGTAAACACGACCAACAACGCGATGCCTGATACCCAGGGTATGTCGTCTGCCACAAGCTCATAGAGGACCGCGAGCGCGAGGTATTGCCCCGCAGCTTCGGCTTCCGGAAGCACCTCAGCCACGCTGGCCTTGAGTGCACCGTTTTCCTCGAGATCCCACTGGTTGCCATCGGGAATCAGCACCATTCGCGGCCGCGGCGCCTCGGCCCCGAGCACATGCCGCAGTCCGCGTGGCAGATCCGCCGGTGTGAGGGCTCGCGGGGACTGCTCCGACAAGGCCGAGAGGTTCTCCCGAGCGGCGAGCGGCAGAAACTGGATGTTCGGATTCAGTGCCAGGGTGCGAATCGCCTCAAGACGCGCCAGGCGCTCGGCCTGATCTGCCGGCAGCACCGAGTAAATCGACAGGATGCTCCCCACATAAGGGATGCCCTCGTCGGCGAGGCGAGCGGACAGACGGGCGTGGGCTTCGGCCAGTGTCGCGTCGTCCGAAAAACTCGCCATCACTGGTGAAAACGAAGTGGATGCAGCAGTTCTCTCCGCATCCGAGAGATCTGCATAGCTGAGCCCTTCCCGCCGAAGCTCGCTGAGATCGGACAGGAAGCGCAGCTCATGAAGCTGGGTCGCGGCCCCAGCGGCCAGCAGGAACAAAACCAGCAGCCCCACGGGAGCGGCCCACACTGGACCGGTCCGTGCTGCACCGGGCAGAGAGCGTTCATCGCGCGCTGCGCCAGTCCAGCGTTGACGGTCGCGCCAGGAGATGAGCAGCGGCAACATCAACAGCACCGAGAGGAGGCAAAGCAGGACACCACCTGCGAGGAGGGTCCCGAGCTGTCGAAAACCCCCGAACCCAGCAATCCAGAGCGCACAGAAGCCTCCGGCCGAAGTGATCGCTGCGGTGAAGCACGGTGGGCCGGTGTGGTCCCAGGCCGCACAGATTGCCGCCTCAACACTCTCTTGGGTCGAGCGCTCCTCTCGGTAGCGGGAATACAGATGCAGCGCGAAGTCCACGCCGAGTCCCACCAGGATGGCCGGGTAGAACGACGTGAAGGTGTTGAGCGAACCTACCGTGAGGGTGGCCATTCCAGTGGTCCATAGATTCGCGAAAATCAATGGCGTGAAGACCAGGAGGGTGGCGCGCAGGTCGCGGAACGCAAGGGTGATGAACGACAGCACCAGGAGTGCAGAAACCCCCGCCGTCCAGGTGAGGTCGTGGCGAATGGTCTCGACATCCTCGACGGAGTGGCGGTGCGCCCCACCGATCCAGACCAGCTCAATGGCCGGCTCCTCCGCCGCAAATGCAGCAATCTCCGCTTCCAGCCGACCCAGAAATGGCCCGGCGAACCGCGCATCGTACGCGGGGCCACTCGGACGCACCAAAACCCGTGCGAGCCCATCATCGGAGGGAAGAATGGCGCGCGAGTTCCCTCCATTGGCCAACGTTTCCGTCAGCGGTCCAAGGTCGAGGAGGCGCTGCGCCACAAATGGATTCGCTGCGGCCGGCCCCAAGGCGACGGCCCCTTGCAGGCGCGTGCGAATGGCATCCAGCTCGTCGACCGAAAGCTGCAGGATGCCAAGCTGCCATGCCAGCTCCTCGTCGAGATCGTAGAGGGCATAGTCGACCCCATCGAGCCCCTCGAGGCGCACAACGAGGCGAGCCAGAGCCGCGTCTCGTCGATCCGGTTCGTCGCCGCGAAAGGCCAGCGTGACGAGATTGGTGCCCCCCTCCTCCGCAGTCACGCGCTCGATGGCGACTGTGGTGGGATGGTCTTCCGGAAGCAAGACCATGAGGTTGGGATCGACCCGCAGTTGCAAGGCCGAGACGATGGACAACAGGGTGACCACCAGAAACCCGGCCCAGACCACGCGAGGCCGCTGGAGCACAAACAACGCAATTCGTCCGAAGAAGGTGCGCGGAGCGGGCATCGAGTCAGCGTTCTCTCCGTTCACAGACCGTCCTTTCCTGCCTGGCGACCGACCGACGAAGCGCGTCGCGTCCACATTCGAGTCGAGCCTCATTCAGGTCTACGCTGGGCCCATTCGCGGTCGGCCGGTCGTAGCACGGAAAATGCAAGCGGTCTGTATTCATCCTTCGCCAATCCGCAGGAACGATGCGCGCATGCCTCCCACCCTCGCCAGCGGCGTGAGACCCTTGACTGCCCTCTTCAGGCTATTTCAAACCATTGCACCAAATTCCCTCAAGAACACCTGCGTCCAATCCGTTGCACCGGATGTCCAGGCGGTCCTTCCGCGCCGCGCGTGCAATCGAGCCGGCCCAGCCCACCGATTATCGTATCGAAAGTGATACGAAGAGGGTTTCTTTTTTGATACCGCGTATCATTAAAGACACTCTCCGGATGCCTGCTACCGCACACAGATGGCGGGTTCTCGGTCATCGCTCTGCAGACTTGCCCTGGCACGCTTCCTGCATCCCAGCTTCACGTTCCTGCGCCCCCGAAGCCCGAACGCTGGAGTGTCCCGATGGTTGCACGCGCCCTGCCCCTCGCCGAACGAAACGCAGTCCTGACCACGAACATTAAGCTGGTCCGCACCATCGCCCGCAGGCTCGCCCATCGACTGCCCCCGTCAGTGGAAGTGGACGAGCTTGTCAGCATTGGCATGCTCGGCTTGATGGACGCCTGGGAGCGGTTCGACACCGCGCGAGGCGTGACCTTCAAGTCTTACGCAGAGCTGCGCATCAAGGGCCAGATGATCGACTCTCTTCGCCGAAACGACTGGGTGCCGCGGTCTGCCCGGAAGAAGTGCGAAAACCTCGAAGCCACAAGCCAGATCATGGCGCGTCGTCTGGGTCGCACGCCCACGATGGAAGAGCTCCGCGTGGAGCTGGACATGAGCAAGCGCGCGTTCGACGCGTACTGCGCAGACGCACAGATTCGCCCGCTGACCAGCCTCGATGCTCCGCTGGGCGAGGAGGGCAGCGCCCGCATCGTGGACCGCGTCGCCCACGACGAAGCATCCGTGGCCGACATGCTGGTCCGAAACGAGCTTCGGTCCGAAGTGGCGCGCGCCGTCGAAAACCTGCCCGCAAAGGAACGCATCGCGGTGACGATGTCGTACCTCGAAAACCTCACGCTCAAAGAGATCGGCAAGCGGCTCGGCGTGACCGAGTCCCGCGCCTGCCAGCTCCGCAGTCAAGGGGTCAAGCGCCTCCGGTTCCGCCTGCGCGACGTCAGCTGACGCACATCCGGGTCACCCAGGGGATCTGCCTCACACCCACCATCCGCCGTCAGGGTTCCTCGGGGTCGTCGAACGTGTTGTCCCGCTCGAGCTTCGCACCCAAGAAACGTACCTGCACACCCGCCTGTACCCCTGCATAGACGCTGCCGAGCGGGTCGGCCGACGCTGCAGTGTCTTCGTCGCTCAGCACACCGGCACCCCAGCGCTGCTCGTCGCCGGGGTTGCCACCAATCGCAAAGTTGAGCGGAACGTGGAGGAACAAGTCCACGCGTTGACCAAGGCGGGCTTCCACGCCTGGAAGGATGCCGAAGAACAGAGACGTCGGTGCCTCGAACTCCGGCAGGCGGGACTCCGACTCACTGAGGTTGGTGAACGACGCAATCGAGCGACCGCGCATCCGCGTAAACGAAGCCCCTGCCACGGGTCGGACCGGCAGCACTGGGAAGGGCGCAAACAACACCTGACCACCGAAGTACAGGTTGCTGTTGGCGGACTCCTTCGGCTCGCGTGGGAAGTTCTGTTGGTCTTGGAGCACTCGGGCGATGTCTTCGGTGTAGCGTCCGCCCATCCACCCCACATGCAGGCCCACCTCAAGCTCCGGAATCACGCCGTAGCCGAGCTCCAGTGCGGCCCGGCCTGCAGCACCATCCACCATGGAGTGCCACGCATAGGTCTCTTCGACCTCAAAATCAGGCGTGGAGACCCCATAGCGGCCGTAGTAGCTGCCACTCGACGGCGCCTTGCCGTATCCAGCAACCCCACGCAGCAGCACCTGCCCCTTCCGCCCGAGCTGTCGCGAACGCCACTCGTACAGGTTCATCTTGGAGTTCTTGTAGCGCAGGTATTCCTGCGCAGACATCCCCACACGGTCCCACGGCTTGGCGCCGTCGGTCTCCATGTCTCGCGCCAAATCGCCCGTGGTGTACTTCTCCTGGATAAACTCGCCCACGTTGGCATCGCCTACATCACCGCTGCCACCGATTTCCTGGGAGAGCTGGTCCAGCTGTCGGCCGGCCGCCTGTTTCTCTGCGCGGTCGCCGTCGAGAACCGGTGCGACGGCACGAATGTCGCCACCTGCTTTCACCTCCCCTCGTGCCGCTGCCGCCACGACCGATGCCACCGTGAAGGCGAACTCCTCCCCCTGCACGAGCGGATCATACTCCCCGGCAAACGAAATCAGGTCCACGGACTGGGGCACATCCATCACATGGACCTCAACCAGGAGCCGTCCATCGTCCACCGGAGCCACCGACCCCGCGACCGCCAACGAAACGCCACCAGCTTCGCCCAGCACAAACGCGCAGCCCACATATTCCCCGGGTGGGCAGCTCTCGGCGTAATCGACTGCGGGTAGGTCCCCAACCGCCGGTACGGTGGTGAGCTCGACCGTTTCCACGCTGTCCAGACCATCGATGGCCTGCGCCACTGCGCGACGAATCGCCAGAGCATCGTCGTCGGTAGAGGCGTCGGACGACTGAAACACCGGTACGAGAACCATGGTCTCGGCCGCATCGGCAGCAGACGACAGGCCAGCGGCCCACAAAAAGAAGAGGGAAGGCATCATGGGCGAAATGTAGCACTCGCGCGAAAGGACCGGGGCAACATGACATCGCCGCGCCACGGCGGCCCTATCGAACCGCGGTACGACGGTCGAGAGGTGCCATGGCCAGCGGCGCGCGCAGTGAAGCCAACAAGCTCACCCACGTGAGTGCCACATGCGTGCTCGTGCGTTTGGTGTGCGGGACTTCGTTCGTTGGGCTGGGATGCCCGCCGCGGCAGTACTCTCAGGCAAGCCTGCGCCCATCCCCCCGCGCCGGGGCCCCTCTACGGTCCCTCAACGGGTGAGTCGCCGATAGATTCGCGTGAGCCGTTCCGGGAGGGCCTCCACATCGGAAATCACCGTGAACGAGCCTTCCCCATACATCCGTCCCAAGTAGGACTGACCCGCAGGGTCTACCGTGATGCAAAACGGGTAGATCCCTTGCTTCCGCGCCTCCAGCAAGGCCATTCGAGTGTCTTCTTGAGCGTACCGGTCGGAGTAATGGTCGCAGCCACAGTCCAGTGGTCGCCCATCCGAAAGCAACACCAGCAAACGCACCCGCGCGGGCCATTCCAGCATCCGTCGGGTCGCATGCCGGATCGCGGCGCCGTCTCGGTTCTCCATCTTCCACGAAATGCGCCCGACCCGCTCGCACGCCCGGTCGTCCCAGGCATCCGAAAACGACTTCGCCACGTAGAAGGCCACTTGGTCACGACCGTAGCCCGAGAACCCCCAAATGGCGCAGGCATCCCCAATAGCATCTACCGCTTCGGCAGTGAGGACGAGCGCTTCTTTCTCGACCTCGATGACTCGCTTGCCGCCGCGTCGCACCACTTCGTTGGTGGAAGACGACATGTCGACCAGGAAGGCCACCGCCACATCCCGCTCGCGCCGACGCCGCTGACTGTAGATGCGGCCATCTGCAGAGCCCCCCGCGCGCGCCTCAATCCGTTCCATGATGGCGCGGTCAAGGTCAATCTCATCGCCGTCGGTGAGCCCTCTGCGACGCCGCAGAGAGTCTGGCCGGAGGGCCTCAAAGGCGCGTCGCACCTGAGCGATGAGGCGACCATGCGTGTCTCTTACCCGCGCCACGTAGCCACCGTCGCCAGGCTGGAGGGTGTACTCGGTCACGCGTACCCAGTCGGGCTTGTGGTCATCGATGGCCGCGTCCCACTCGGGATAGCGGAAGGTCTCGCCGGCTCCTTCGGTGTCGGCGTCGAGCGACGGACCACTGGAGCGTCTCAGGAGCTCGGTCTCTTCGCGTGATGCCTCACCCACTTCGGGACCTGCCGGCGCTTCCATCCGGTCGAGGAATGCGGCCATTTCCGCATAGGAGCGCTCTTCTTCCATGCGTCGTCGCGCCTCGGCCCGCGCTCGACGCGCCCCCGAGGGGTCGTCGGACATCGCCTGCATCAATTCCTGCGCCCGCACCTCAACATCGCGCTCCGCCTTCGACATCGCGCCGACATCGATCATTCCTGCGGTCGGGTCGTCTGCAAGTCCCCGGTAGCCTTCATCATCGGGACTCTCGGACGGTCTCGACGGACTGTCGACAGGCCCCCCCGGCGACTCGGCGTCTCGCCCGCCGTCGTCTCCCCCCGTCGAGCCTTGGTCCGGCGACCCATCGGGCATCTCGATCCGGTCATCGTCGGAGACATCGGCACGTACCAGCAGCGCATGTGCCGGTAGATACGCCGTCCAGATGGCCGCGACAGTGGTGTGGATGTCTGCATCCTCGCCCTTTACCGAGTCGACCGCCCCGCGCACTGCGTCGATCGCCTCACGAACCCGGCTGTCGACCACGGCCGGAACCGGCAGTCCCCCGGCAAGGCGTGCCACCACCTCAACCACCTGCTCGGCAGGGGTGAGCCCCTGGAAATCCGGCCGGTCCGGGCGCCAGGCCTGTCCGAGGCGATCCAGGTCTCGCCCTATGCCAGGGTACTCTCGGCGAAGTGCTGCCTCAATGCGGGCATTCTCGAGCACCGTGAGCAAGTCGCGGGCCAGAGACGGATTGGGGAAGCCTCGAACCATCCGCTCCAGCTCCAGCTCGTCTTCCTCCGGCTCGGGCCAGCCGGCGCCTCCACCCGTGTAGGCACTTCCCCAGTCCGGCGGCGAGTCGCCCCCCCAAGGCACCCGATCCAGCTGGAGGTCGAGTGTACCGAACTCGATGTACCCAGCATTTCGGGCTGTCAGCACCCGATAGATGAGAAAGTCGCGTTCGTCGCCGAAGTGGTCCACCATCGCGGGAAGAAACACGTGTCGGCCGTCGGAAAAAGCCTTCTGCGCTGCACCCAGCGCACGAACTTGAACATCTTCCCCACAATGGGCGCGCGCATACAGCGAGAGCGTGCGCTGGACTTTTTCGAGCAGGAGCCCGCTGCGAAGGTCGTCTTGCGCAGCACGGGCCTCCTGGCTCTCCATTCGGAGGAAGCTCTCCGCCTTGGCCGCCGAGCCGCCATAGATCTCCAATGCACGGGCCAAAAATCGGGCCAGCGGAGCCCCATCGAGGCGACCGAGGAGCCCAGGCAGCGTGCGCATCACCAAGGGGACAGCCCCCACCTTCTGCCGCGCGACCTGTACAAGCAGTCGACCATACCGACGGCGGTGCTTTTCCTCGACGCGAGCGAGGTGGTCCGGCAGAGAGAAGGCCAGCACGCGCGCCACGTCTGGATCGGACTCGGACGCAATGAGCAAGACATCGGTAGAAAATTTCATCACGTACAGGCTGAGTATCAAGTACATGTAGCCTGCGCCAATGG
>CAJWOS010000346.1 GCA_913044235.1 uncultured Pseudomonadota bacterium | reverse complement strand
AGACACTAGGAATCGGGAACCCTGCGACGTAACTAGCCTCAGCCTCAGCCTCGGCAGGAGCCGTCTATCAGTATCCACTGTGTACTATAATCATCGACGCGCCCTAGCCGACGCACCCCGCGTAGCACCCCTCGCGCATGCCGAGCGCGCCGCACGTGTAGTCCAATCCAAAAAAGTCGTCGTCGCCCGTCTGCGGCCGCGGCCCGGGCCCGTCGAGGCGGTAGGCCGAGCCCGTCTCGGCGTTCGCGTGGCCCGCGCCGACGCCGTTCCTCTCCGACCACTTGTGCTTCAGCGTGAAGACGCGGCAGACGACGGCGTCGGTGAGTTCCGGGTACGACGTCGTCACGAGCAGGTCCGAGTCCGTCGGCGACAGCCGCTTGATGGAGACGACCTGCGCGCCCGGCGTGCCCACGGCCATGGTCTTGCCCGATGCTGAGACGTCGCAGCGCTTGTCGAACGTCGCGCCGCCCGCCGCGTTGATCACCGTGGGCTTGCCGAACTCGCCCCGCTCGATGAAATACTCGCCGCCCGACCGCACGTGCAATTCATAGAACCGGTCGCCGGACACGGCTGACGAAGCACAGACAAGCGGGGCAGCAGTCGCCACGAGGCTGCCACGCGGGTGCCATGTGGTGGCATCAGGCGCTGTCTGATCGGGTGGCTGCTGTGGTCGAGGCGGTACGGCGCAGCGCCCGGCCACTCCTGCCGTCAGGCGTGCTTCAGACGGCCATTCCGTAGAGTCCATACAGCAGCATCTTGGGACTGATGGTGCGGAGGTCGACCATCTGGCGCTTGATCTGCTTGGGCCGCATGTAAAAGCGGCGCAGAGCCCAGGACTGCATCTTGATCAGCTCGTCGGGGTCGTAGCCCTCGGGGTGGTAGATCAGGCGGTCGGGGTCGGGGTTGAATGTGGTGTAGTTCTCCCAGTCGTCGCGGAAGAGATCCTTCTGCCACCGGTCGTCGAAGAGCTTGGAGCCGGGGAAGGGGACCGTGATGGCGAACTTGGCGAAGTCTACGTCGAGGTCCACCGCGAACTCGACGGTCTCGCGGGTCATCTCGGGGGTTTCTCCCGGCATGCCAATCATGAACAGGCCCACGGTCTGGATGCCGGCGGCCTTGGCGTTGGCCACGCCCTCGCGAACCTTCGCGGTGGTGATGTTCTTGTTCACGTTTCCGAGGAGCAGGTCCGAGCCAGACTCGATCCCCATCAGCACACGGCGACAGCCCCCTTCGTACATGATGCGGGCGGTGTCGGCGTCGAGCCGGTCGGCGCGGGTCTCAGACAGCCACTGGCACTTCTCGTCGAGTCCTCGGGCCACCAGCTCTTTGCAGAAGGGCTCGAGGTCCTTTTTGACAAGTGGGAAGATCGGGTCGACGAAACCGATTTGCTTTACGCCATAGCGGTCCACCAAGTACTCGTACTCGTCGACGATCTTGATCGGATCGCGCTTGCGGTAGACCTTGCCGCCTGTGTTGATTAGCGAACAGTAGTCGCAGCGGTACGGACACCCGCGAGACCCGGTCATGGTGAGCACCGGCTTGGCGAAGTCGGCGAACGGAAGCAGCCCATAGCGGTGGTACGGGAACAGATGCCACGCGGGGTAGGGCAAGCTGTCGAGGTCTCGGTTCAGCTTGCGGTCCTTGTTCGTGAAGACCTCGCCGGAGCTGTTCTTCCAGGTGATGCCGTCAACCTTCTCGAGGTCGGCGTCGTTGCCTTCGGTGAGGGCGTCCACCAGCTCGCAGATGGTCTCTTCGCCGTCGTGATGGATGCAGAAGTCGGCTTCGCCATCACGCACGATGTCCCGGGCGAACACGTCTGCATGCACAGCCCCCCAGACGATCTTCACGTTGGGAAGCCGAGCCCGAATCTGGGCGGAAATCTCGGCACAGATGGGCGCCGAAGGGGTCAGTACGGTCATGCCCACCATATCGGGCTGAAACGCGACGGTCTTTTCGACCACATCGTCGCCAGACAGCTTGTCGGCGAACATGTCGAGGGCACGAACAAAGCAGCCGTGATGCTCGAGTGCTGCGGCGATGTAGGCCAGGCCGATGCAAGGCATGGGCTCCAGCAACCCGGCGAACCGACCGAGTTTCTTCATGTTCATCGCGGGGTTGATGAGCAGAACGCGCACAGGGTCTCCGATGGATATCGACGGGAGTGACTTCGATGATGCGGGAATCGTAGCCCAAGTTTCCGTCATTGACAGTGTGGAGTCAAAGCGGTCTGGATTGTCGTCCACGATCGCGAGGGTCTGGTGGATCCGGTCGCGGTGTGGAGCGGATAGGCTGCGGGCATCGCGGCCGCATATGGGCGGCATGGAGTTGTACGATGGGATGGGTGTTACTGGCCCTTTGGGCGGCGACTGCTGGAATGGCTCAAGCAGAGGCGGGCCCTCTTTCCGTCGGGCTTGTCGGAGGGCCGTCGCGCTGGATGGGTGCGGTTCCCGAAGCGTACAAGCCCAATCGGAACGGAGCTACCGTGGGGCTCGACATCATGATTCCGGTCGGCGAGTCGGGCTGGGCGGTAGCGGGTGGCGCATTCGGCTCCGTGTACAGCGTGCGCGTTCCATACGCGCTTGATGGCGACTACGGAAAGCGGATGCGGTGGGATGCTGTGGTCCTGCATGCCGACGCCGGAAGGTCGTTCGAGATTCTTGACAGGCTGCATTACCGGGTGCGCTTGGGCCCCGGGCTGTCGATTACGGGCGTGGGCGCGTCCCAAGGGGGAGCCGAGACGCTCGACTGCCAGGATGATCTGTGTCTACCCACGGGTGACTATGACATCGAAGACGACCGGATTGTGGTCCAGGAGGCTGAAAACGAAGCGCCGTTTCTGCTCGGTCCGGTTGGGTATGTGTCCACGGGATTGCAGTGGTCTATGGGTCGCAAGCAGCCGGGGCTTGTGCTGTCGCTCGATGCCTTTGGAGTGCTCACGACCACTCACTGGCGCTCTGGGATGAATGGCTCCCACATGGGTGTGGTGCTGGGCCTGGGGATCGGTGGCGATCCGCCGAAGGCGCCATCGAACGGTTGAGGTTGGTGCGCGAGTGCTGCCGTTTGTGGCGCATCCCGCGGTGGGGGGCGCACGATGCAGGCGGGACCAGCTAAACTGCGGGCTCGCGCTCGGAGGCTCGTGTGTCGGCTCGATTGACTGTTGCGGTGGAAGAACCGTTTCGCCCAGACGGCATGTACGATGCTGTGGTGGTGGTGGCACCCAGTGTAGAGGTGTCGCTTCCGCCTGCGATCAAGGATCTGGTGCACCAGGCCGCCGCGGTGGATCGTCGGTTTGGACAGGGGGTCTCGCTGCTGGTCACGGAACGCATGGCGGGTGGGCGCCTGATCTTTTCAGGCACTGGTCTGCTCGATGGAGACACTGATGATGTGCGCAGCTTCGCAGAGGCGGCGGGACGGGGCGTGATGCGCGCCCGGGATGCGGGGGCGCGCCGTCCGGTCATCTTGATCGCCGGTGTGCCGGAGCGCGCGCGATACGCCCATGCTCATGAGGTAGGAGCACTCGGTGCTCTCGGTGCTCTGTGGGAACCGCTCGAGGCGCGAGAAGCGCTGGGAGAGCAAGCTGTCGAGCCGATAGAGAGCGTGGCTCTGGTGGTGCCGGATGGCATCGACGGGGCGACGCTTTGTGCACGGGTGGAGGCCCTCGAAGCCGCTCGGCGCGTCGCGCGCGACATCTGTGGCACGGAGCCGGAGCGGATGTCTCCCATCCAGATGGCGACCTACTGCGAGAAGGTGTTCGCCGGAACCTGTGTCCGCGTGGATGTCCTCAAGGTCACATCACAGCTGATGAAGCACTACCCCCTGCTGATGGCTGTGGCGCGTGCCAGTCTGCCAGTGCGTCGGCACCATCCGAGAGTGGTGCGACTGGTCTACCAGGGAGACGGTCCAGTGCGGCGCTCGTTCTTCTTCGCAGGGAAGGGCTTGTCGTACGATACCGGTGGGGCAGACGTGAAGGCTGGCGGCCACATGGCCGGCATGAGTCGTGACAAAGGGGGAGCTGCTGCAGTCGCCGGACTGTTCCTCGCCGCTGCGCACCTCAAGCCGCCCGGCATTCGGATGGTGGCCGAGCTGGGGTGCGTCCGCAACAGCATCGGTGCCGAGTCCTTCGTCACGGATGAAATCATCCGTTCGCACAGTGGCTGTCGGGTGCGGATCGGCAACACCGATGCCGAAGGCCGCTTGGTCATGGCTGATCTGCTGTCTCACCTGCGTTTGCAGGCGAGCAAGTCCACCAATCCCCATGTCTTCAGCGTGGCCACCCTCACCGGGCATGCGGGTCGTGCCGTGGGGCCGTACTCCATCGCGATGGACAACGGACCGGCGATGGATGGCGGGATGGCCAGATCGTTGGAGCAGGTGGGCGATCTGTGGGGAGACCCATTCGCAGTGAGCCGCTTGCGCCGAGAAGACTTCCTGTTTGTTCGTCCTCGCACGCGGGCCGACGATGTCTTGTCGTGCAACAGTGCGCCCTCCACCCAGACCCCACGGGGACACCAGTTTCCGATGGCCTTCCTTGCGGTTGCGTCCGGGCTGGTTCGACATGGGCGAGCGGGTGGCGTTCCGATTCCCTACACGCATCTCGACATCGGTGGCTCGGGAGTGGTGGGTGGCGACTGGCAGCATGGTCGTCCGTCGGGTGCGCCTGTGGTGGCCCTCGCGCAGCAGCTGTTCTGAGGGTGATAGCCCTCTTGCTGATTGTTGGGCTCGCGGCGGTGGGACTCGCAGGAGAAGGCGCCCGAGTGGACTACTCGGCGATCGACCCCGGCGCATCGGACTACCCGGTCTCGCGGCTCGGGCGGCCCCTCTGTGGCGATGGTGGTGCACCAGATGGATCTGTTCTTGCGGCGGCAATCATCACCTATGGTCGGCGTCCAGGTCGCTCCGCATGGGGCCACACCTCCTTGCGCTTTCTGGCTTGTGAGGAAGGACTGCTCCGGGATGTCGAGTACGAGTACTACCGCATGGGCTCCGATGTGGTGGCGTGGTTCTTGGGTGCCGACGTCGAACGAGGATGGACTGGTGATCGGGGCTATCTTCGAGCGCAGGGTGGGCGCTTGGTGCTGCTGCGCAACGAGCGTCCAGCGGATGGCGGTACGTTCGCGCGAGAGCTTCGGAAGAACCGGGAGGTGATCGAAGCGTGGATGCCATGGTCCGCGGAGCTCCGCGAGCGGCTCTACACGATGATGGAGATTCGCTACGCCGACCAGCGAGCATTGCTGGTCGCCCGAAGGGATCTGACTGCGCCAGACTATGCAGCCATGCGTCTGAACTGCACGCTGCACATCCGAGAGGCCCTGGCGGCGGAGGCCAAGGCGCAGCTGCCGTATCTGGGCAGCGTGTACCCTATGCGAAACCTGACTTCGCTTCAGGAACGCGGCGACGTGCGCTTTGTGTTGCATCCGTCGCCGCATGTGGTGCGAGCAGCGCTGAAGCAGGGGAGCCTGCCCGAGGCGGTAGACGTGATCCCGAGACCGCTGTTCCGTCGCCGGTCGACCCCGTCACAGCGAGAGTCGATCGAAGGAAGACTATCGGGGGCCACCCCGGTGGTAGTGGAGTGGCTGCTCGACGGCACCCTGTCGACAGGCTCTTGAACCGACGAAGTGTGCAGCAACGCTTTCGGTGCACGGAGCTCGGGCCTCCGATGGCCGTCGGTCACCGAGCAGCAACAGCCACAGCGGTCTTCCCGCGCCCGATGATCTCCTGGGCGAAGCGACGAAGCTCGCGTGGATGAAGGTCACGCTGGGTCATGCGAATTGCGGAGCCCCGGGCTCGCTGCACCACGGCATCGATGCGGTCCAAGACGGCTTCGGACGTTTCGCGGAGCGCGTTGAGCTCGTGCTGAAGTTGGGTGCGTACGAGCAAGTCGAGTCGGTCGATCTGGGCTTGGGTGGGCTCTGCACCGGGAGCCAGAGGCTCGGGGTGGACCGGTGGGGCGACCCGGTAGCGGAGGGCAGTCGGAGGGGGCAGGTGCGGGAGGGGGCCGATTGCCAGGCCGTAGGGAAGTGAGAGGTGAATCGGGAAGATGTGGGCTCGAAACAGCTCTGGGAGTCGGAGAAGCTCGGCCAAGCGACGACCGTCGTCGAGCACGATCAGGGTGTGGTGGGCACCAGCATGGGCGATGGGAACGACGGGTGCTCCAGTCTCCAGGGAAATCCGCGCGTACCCCTTTCGACCATGGAAATCGACACTCCAGCGCTCGGAGAAGGGCCGCCAGGTGTCGAGATCGCCACCAGGCATCACGAGCAAGTCGCGACAATGCTCGGACAGGATGGTGCGGGCCATCGTGCGGGTAGCCCGGAGGATGCCGCGCTGGGCAAAGAAGCGCCCCGTCCGGGCGGTGGAGAACACCATCTCGTGGGCGAGTCCGTGGAGCGGGCGGTCGGTGCCGTGCTCGCGGTACCAAGCGGCCATGAGTCCCCAAACATCAGGGATGACGGTGCCTCCGCTGTGGTTTGAAATGACCAAAGATCCGGGTGCTGGGAGATTATCCCATCCATGTACCCGCGCAGGGTAGAGTCCGGTGCGGGGATGGAAGAGCGGCCCGATTCGCTTAAGCGTGGCATGGATGCGTTGCGGATCGAGATCGCTCGGGCGATTGCCCCATGACTGGGCTCCTGTTGCATGTCGAAACCGCAGGAAGCGGCTGCGAGGCGTCTGTTCCGCGCCCGGATCGGGAGTCTTTGCCATGGTGGTCTCCAACCGAGAACGTGTTCTCGTAGATAGATAGAACACGTTCTACTTGGGGGCGCCACAAAAAGGGAGGCATCCGCGCAGCCGTTGACGAAGCGTGGCATTCGCTCGTTCGAAGTGGACCTGGAGTGCCGGGGTTCAGGCCGCTTCAGTGCTCGGGATCGCGCGGAGGAGGCATCCTACGGGGAGGGCCTCCATGCTTCCAGACAGTAGACTCAGTCTTCTGGGATGCGCTCGAACCAGTCCTTTTCAGTCTCGACGGTCATCAGGGTGAGCCCTCGCGCGGGCGCCGTGATCCCAGCCGCTTGCCGGTTCCGGTGGGCGAGCACTTGAGGGAGGGAGTCGGCTTGGCGAAGCCCCACGCCCACTTCGGCGAGCGTGCCTACGATGATGCGCACCATTTTCCGGAGGAAGCCTTGCCCGAAAACGTCGACAACGATTTCATCGCCGAAGTCGGTAACGAAGATGTCGGTGACGGTGCGGACGGGGGGACGGTTGTCGATCGGTCCGCCTCGGAACGATGAAAAGTCGTGTGTGCCGACGAGATGGTACGCGGCAAGCTGCATCAGTTCAGGATCAAGCGGCGGGTGCACCTGCCAGATGTCGAGCAAGTGGGGATCGATCTCATGGGGCATGCCCGGCTTTCGTCGCCCGACTTCAGCCACCATCTCGATGAGCTTGGGCGGGTGTCCGCCCGCGAGACGATACCGATAGTGCTTACCAGTACCAATTGCGCGTGCGTGCACATTCCAAGGAACCCGGCACGCCTCTACATCGCGCAGGCCATCCTCTCGGTGCAGCGCCACTTCCTGCAGAAGGGTCTCGAGAACGGTTTCATTCTGGAAGACTTCTTCGACGAAGTAGCAGGTCGCGAAGTTCTGCTCCGCGTGTACACCGCGGTCGGTGCGGGCGGAGAATGCAAGGCCGCGGGCACGCAGTCCGCCAGAAGCGCGCTCGAGACGCTTGCGGAGAGCAGCAGCAGCGGTGGGAACATCGGACTGCGGAGCG
>CAJWOS010000345.1 GCA_913044235.1 uncultured Pseudomonadota bacterium | reverse complement strand
TGCTTCCCGCCGGTCTGCGGGCCCGCATCGACACCACAACCTTCAAGGCCGACGCCCCGCCCATCTTCGACTGGCTCGTTGAAGCGGGCGGTGTGGCGCGCCCCGAGGCCTTCCGGGCCTTCAATATGGGCGTGGGTATGGTGGTGGTGGTGCCTTCTGAGCAGGCGCAGAGCGCCCTGGAAGCGCTCTCGAGCAGCGCTCTGGCCACCGCTTGGACCATCGGTACCATCGAGTCCGCTCCCGGCATTGACAAGGGCTCGGCGCAAGTAGAGCTGCTCGGATGAAGCGTCGGGTCGTCGTCTTCATCAGTGGCAACGGAAGCAACCTCCAAGCCATCCTCGATGCCTGCGCCAACGGCACTCTGGATGCCAACGTGGTGGGCGTGGTGAGCAATCGCCGCAAGGCGTTTGGACTGGTGCGGGCGGAGCGCGCCGGCGTCGAGACCCTCTATTTTCCGCTCGGGCCGTTCAAGAAGCGAGGGGCCTCACGCGCTGAATACGATGCGGCCCTCGCCGAAGCCATCGCCCGCTTTCAGGCCGATGCGGTGGTCCTGGCCGGGTGGATGCACATCCTGTCCCCGACCTTTCTGGAAGCCGTACCTTGTCCCGTGCTCAACCTGCATCCAGCTTTGCCGGGCGCCTTTCCGGGCACCCATGCCATCGAGCGAGCCCTGGCGGCTGCCCAGGCCGGTGAAATCGACCACACGGGTGTGATGGTGCACCATGTAGTGCCAGAGGTCGACGCGGGCCCGGTCGTGGCCACGCAGGTGGTTCCCATCCAGCCCAACGACACGCTCGAAGCCCTGGCTGCACGCATGCACGCCACCGAACACAACCTTCTGGTCCATGCCGTGGGCAAGACCCTCTCCACCCTCGCCTCCCCCCCGCCCCCCTCGGAGACTCCATGACCCGTCGCGCTTTGCTTTCCGTCTGGGACAAGACCGACCTCGTCGAATTCGGCACCCGCCTCCACGCCCTTGGCTTCGAGCTGGTCGCCTCCGGCGGTACTGCTCGGAAGCTCCGCAGCGCCGACCTTCCAGTGGTCGATGTCTCGGAGATTACCGGTCACCCCGAGATTCTCGGTGGTCGGGTGAAGACCCTCCATCCCGCAGTACACGGGGGTCTGCTGGCCCGTGGTACCGAAGCGCACCTCTCGGAGCTCAAGGCGCACGGCATTGCACCCATCGACCTTGTGGTGTGCAATCTCTACCCCTTCGAGGCCACGGTCGAGAAGCCCGACGTCACCGTGGCGCAGGCCGTCGAGGAGATCGACATTGGCGGCGTGACCCTACTGCGCGCCGCAGCAAAGAACTTCGAGCGCGTGCTGATCGTGAGCGACCCGTCCGACTACGGCTCCGTCGGCGACCACCTCGAAGCCGACACCGTGGATGCCGACCTTCGACGAGCGCTGGCGCTGAAGGCCTTCACCCGCACCGCCGCCTACGATGCGGCCATCGCAACCTGGCTGTCGGGGGTCGATGCCGACAGCGATGCTCTGCCGGCCGTCCTCGCCCTGGTCGGCGAGCGAGCACAGACGCTTCGATACGGTGAAAACCCCCACCAGACGGCCGCGGTTTACCGCACACCTGGCGCTCGCCCCCGCTTCACCAAGCTGCAGGGCAAAGCCATCTCGTACAACAACCTCATCGACCTCGACTCCGCCTGGGCCATGCCCGCCGAGTTCACGGCTCCCTGCGTCGCCATCATCAAGCACAACAATCCGTGCGGCCTCTCCACCGATGACAACCTGGTCCACGCATTCGAAAAGGCGCTCGCCAGCGACCCGGTCTCCGCGTTCGGGTCGGTCATCGCTGTAAACCGTGCGGTCGACGCCGACTTCGTGCGAGCACTCGGAAAGCTGTTTGTGGAGGTACTGGCAGCACCGGAGTTCACCGATGAGGCCCTCGAGATCCTCGGTCGGCGCAAGAAGAACTGTCGCGTGATGCTGCGCACCCATGGCGCACCTCCGGCATGGCGCGTGCGACACCTCAACGACGGCTTTGTGGTCCAGACCGAAGACGACCGTGGTGTCGACCCCGCCGGCTGGACCGTCGCCACAGATCGACAGCCCACCCCCGAAGAAGCCGATGCGCTCGCCTTCGCCTGGATCGCTGCCAAGCACACCCGCTCCAACGCCATCATCTTCGGCCAGGGAACTGCCACGGTGGGTATCGGCGCAGGCCAAATGAGCCGGGTCGACTCCGTTCGACTCGCCGCGTGGCGCGCCGGCGAAGCATCGAAGGGTGCCGTCATGGCATCCGACGCGTTCTTCCCCTTCCCCGATGGGATCGAAGCCGCCGCCGAGGCCGGGGTCACTGCGGTCATTCAGCCAGGCGGAAGCATCCGTGATGAGCAGGTCGTCGCCGCAGCAAATCGACTCGGCCTCGCCATGGTGTTCACCGGCACCCGTCACTTCAAGCACTGATTCCGTCGGGAGAGGCGCCTCTCCCACCCGACCGACACCCCGCGAGGTCCCGCATGCCGACCGCCCCACTGTCCATTGCTCCCGGACTGTCCGCCTGGGTCGGAGGACCGGCCCTCGCAGCCGGTGCACGAGCGCGCCTGGAGACGGATCTCCGTGCCCTGGCCCCCCAATGCATCCATGCCCACGGACGGGTGGTGCACCTGGTGCGGCACTCCAAGCCGCTCTCCGAACGCGACATCGACCGGCTTACGGCTCTCCTCGCGAGCTCCGAGGCCGACTCGACGCTTCCATATGTGGCGATGGTGGTGGGCCCCCGAGCAGGCACCCAGTCGCCGTGGTCCACCAAGGCCACCGAGATTGCGCACGTGTGTGGCGTAGAAGGTATCGAGCGAATCGAGCGGGTCGTGGCATGGCACCTCGCCGGGGTGTGGAACCCAGCGGAGCGAGCCGCCATCGCGGCTCGGGTCCACGATCGGATGACCGAGGCCGTGTTCGACGACCTGCCCTCGTGCGCGGCGCTGTTCACCCAGCACGAGACCCCCACGCACCAGTCGGTACCGGTCTCCACGCGGAGTCGCAGCGCCATCGAGGCGGCCGACCGCACCCTGGGACTGGCCCTTTCCGACGACGAGATGGACTACCTCGTGACCGCATATCGGCGGATGGAGCGCGATCCGACCGACATTGAGCTGATGATGTTTGCGCAGGCGAACTCCGAGCACTGCCGCCACAAGATCTTCAACGCAACGTGGACCTTCGACGGACAGGATGCCGAACATTCACTGTTCTCCATGATCAAAAACACGCATGCCCACCGTCCGCAGGGCACTCTGTCTGCCTACAAAGACAACGCCGCTGTGATCGCCGGAGGCAACGCCGCCCGCCTGCTGCCCCACGTCCCCACCCGGGAATATGTAGAGCGCGAAGAGCCCACCCACCTTCTCATGAAGGTCGAGACGCACAACCACCCCACGGGCATCTCCCCCCATCCGGGCGCTGGAACGGGCAACGGTGGGGAAATTCGCGACGAGGGGGCCACCGGCCGTGGCGGCAAGCCTCGTGCCGGGCTCACTGGCTTCCACGTCTCCGATCTACACATCCCCGGCTTCGCACGCCCCTGGGAGCAAGCAGTGGGCGGCTCGCCTCGTATGGCCACGCCGCTCCAGATCATGCTCGAGGGACCGATCGGCGGCGCCGCCTTCAACAACGAGTTCGGCCGTCCGAACCTCACCGGCTACTTCCGCACCTTCACCTCGGTGGTGCCTGGCGCCACCGGCAACGAGTTGCGCGGCTTCCACAAGCCCATCATGATTGCCGGCGGCATGGGCCACGTGCGCGACGGTCATGTGCAGAAGAACGACATCGTACCCGGAACCCCCATCGTGGTTCTCGGTGGACCGGCCATGCTCATTGGCCTCGGCGGCGGGTCGGCCAGCAGCGTGGCCACCGGCACTGGAGCATCGGAGCTCGACTTCGCGAGCGTGCAGCGTGCCAACCCAGAAATGGAGCGGCGGTGCCAGGAAGTCATCGACCGCTGTGTGTCCCTGGGCGTCGACAATCCCATCGCCAGCATCCACGATGTGGGCGCCGGTGGCCTGTCCAACGCCCTCCCCGAGCTGGTGCATGACGCCGGCCGAGGGGCCCACTTCGAGCTGCGCGACATCCCGAATGCCGAGCCCGGAATGGCGCCCCTCGAGGTGTGGTGCAACGAGGCGCAGGAGCGCTACGTCCTGGCCGTGTCGGGCGACCGACTCGACGACTTCCTGGCCATCTGCGACCGAGAGCGTGCGCCGGTGGCGGTGGTGGGCCATGCCAACGACTCGGGACAGCTGCAGCTCACGGACCGTCTTCACGGCCGGACCCCGATCGACCTGCCCCTGTCGGTACTCCTTGGAAAGCCCCCCCGCATGCACCGCACCGATCGACGGCATGCCCCGGCCCGCACTCCGGTCTCGTGGGACCTGCCGCTCGATGCCCTGTTGGACCGAGTGCTCACCCATCCCACGGTCGCGGCAAAGACCTTCCTGATCACCATCGGCGACCGCAGCATCACCGGCTGCGTGGTGCGCGATCAGATGGTGGGCCGATGGCAGGTGCCCGTTGCGGATGCCGCGGTCACGGTCACCGGATTCCGAGGCATCACGGGCGAGGCCATGGCCATGGGCGAGCGACCGCCCGTCGCCCTGCTCGACGCCGCGGCCAGCGGGCGACTCGCGGTGACCGAGTCGCTCACCAACTTGGTCTCCGCCGATGTCGAGCTCGACCGTGTGGTGCTGTCCGCCAACTGGATGTGCGCCGCAAGCCATCCCGGCGAGGGAGCCAACCTCTACGACACGGTCCGTGCAGTGGGGATGGAGCTATGTCCCGCACTCGGAGTGAGCATTCCGGTGGGCAAGGACTCCATGTCCATGCGCGCAAAGTGGACCGAAGGGGAAGACGAGCGCCAGGTGGTCGCCCCCTTGTCTCTGGTGGTGTCGGCCTTCGCCAACGTGCGTGATGTCCGCCATACCTGGACGCCCGCCTTGAAGGCCCCTGAGCACGGCCAACCCACCACGCTCATCCATGTGGACCTCGCAGACGGTCGGTGCCGCACAGGCGGCAGCATCGCAGCGCAGGTCATAGGTCAGGTGGGCGCCACACCCGCCGACCTCGACCGCCCCGAGGCGCTCGTGGGCCTCTTCCATGCTGCGCGCATCCTCCGCGACGAGCAGCGTGTCCTGGCATGGCACGACATCAGCGATGGCGGACTCTTCATCACCGTACTCGAGATGGCCTTCGCCGGACGCGCGGGAGTCTCGTTGTCCCTCGCTCCCGATGTGCCCCTCTTCGAGTCACTCTTTGCCGAAGAGCCCGGTGGCGTGCTCGAGGTGCGGTCCGGTGATGTCGAAGCCACCTTGCGCACTCTCCGCGACCAAGCAGTCACAGCGAGGGTCCTCGGCACCGCCACCACGGGCGATGCGTGCATCATCCAGCACGGTTCCGAGGTTGTCTTCTCAGGGTCTCGGGCAGGGCTGCACCGCCGCTGGGCCGAGACGAGCTACCAAATGCAGGCCCTCCGAGACGACCCGGACTGCGCCCGTGAGGCCTTCGATTCGATCGAACAGGCCGATGACCCAGGCATCCAGCCGGTGCTCACCTTCAATCCGGACCATGACATCACGGCTCCGTTTGTGGGCAGCACCACACGCCCGCGTGTCGCCATCCTGCGGGAACAGGGCGTCAATGGGCAGCTCGAGATGGCTGCCGCCTTCCGCGCGGCCGGCTTCGACGCCGTCGACGTGCACATGAGCGACATCCTCCGCGGACACGACGACCTCTCCCACTATGTAGGACTGGCCGCCTGTGGGGGCTTCTCGTATGGCGACGTGCTCGGCGCTGGCGGAGGATGGGCTGCAGCCATTCGCTTCCATCCCCTCGCACGCCCAGCGTTTGCCCGCTTCTTCGCCCGTCCCGACACCTTTTCTTTGGGCGTGTGCAACGGCTGTCAGATGCTCTCGCAGCTGGCCGACCTGATTCCCGGGGCCGAGCATTGGCCTCGCTTCCACCGAAACCGCTCCGACCAGTTCGAGGCCCGAGTGAGCCAGCTGGAAATCCTGGAGAGCCCCAGTGTGCTGCTCTCCGGGATGGCAGGGAGTCGCCTTCCCGTGGCCGTCGCGCACGGAGAAGGCCGTGTGGTGCATCGCTCAGAGGAGTCTGCAGCCAAGGCGTTGGTGGCCGCTCGGTACGTCACCGGTACCGGTGCTGTGGCCACGCGCTACCCGGCCAACCCGAATGGAAGCCCAGAAGGCCAGACGGCCTTCACCACCACCGACGGCCGAGCGACCATCCTGATGCCGCACCCGGAGCGGGTGTTCCGCAGCCTCACCAACTCTTGGGTCCCCGCGGACTGGCCGATGGACAGCGGGCCATGGCTGCGCCTGTTCCGCAACGCGCGGGCCTTTGTGGGCGAGTACTGAAGCCACCCACCAGCAGGGCGCACCTGAAATCGCAGCCTCCCGCACAACGTTTCGTGCGAATTCCGGTCCTCGCGACACCCATTGCACGTCGGGTGTCGAAATTGGAGAGGGCCATGCCTACCTGCAGCCTGCTGCGATCCGTCTCTTCGTTGTGCCTCCTTCCGCTCCTCGCTTGTGATGCAGACGCGTCTCACAACGCGATGCTCTCCACCAAGGGCCCCCCCACCGAGGCCCCGTCCACCCGCAACACGGGCATTCCATTTGCGCTCGCGCCCGGTGTCGAGGCAGCCGGCTACGGCCTGAACACGAACAGCGACGGCATCCAGAACTATGGCGAGCTCGCAGTCGACTGCGGGGGTGCCGGCGACCGTTTCTGCGCCGACACCGTGCCGCTCGAGGTCGACATCCTGCAGACCGCATCGATCTACGTGGGGAACTACGAGGTCGAGTGGACCCATGGAACGATCAACGAGCGCGAGTTCCAGATGCTCCGACCGGTCGAGGCAGAGGGGCTCACCCGCACCCACTACGGCACCATCCTCGAGTGGCCCACTCGACAAGCCAACGGACACACCCCCCCTCCCTCCGGCCTGTTCCATCAGATCACGGCCGGCCAGGAGCGCGGCGCGGTAGCCATCGCCATGACCGGTGTCGTGGGAATTCATCCGTACCTGTTCAGCGCTCAGGAAGCGGTCCTGGCAGCCCGCTACCTGCGAGAGGAGCTCGGAATCGAGCGCATCGTGGTCTCGGGATCTTCGTATGGTGGTGCGGCCTCGGTGACCGAAGTGGCTCTGCATCCCGCCCACTTCGATGCCGCCGTATCCAATGGTGCCCCCTACAACCCGCGCGCATTCTTCGCATGGTCGGAGTACGGCGCACTGCGCAACATGGGCTCCAGTCGCCCAGTCGTGGACCGCTTGTACTACCCACCCATCGACAGCATGACCATGGCTGCGGCACAAGCAGGCCTCACCATCGACAACCTCGATCTCACACGCGTCGACGATGCCATCCGGCCGGCCACCTTCATCATGGGCGAGGTCGACCCGGTTTGGCATCCAGGGACCCGACCGGAGGAAGACCGGGCCCGAATGAACGCCGAAGGAGTGGAAGGCGTGACCCTCTTTGTGGGCGCTGAAGAAGGCCACGGCGGCGTGCAGCAACAAAAACAACGAGAGCTTCATGGTCGCGCCGCCGCTTGCGGCCGCCGCGCCACCGCGCCGAGATCGTGCCCCCGTCGAGCGTCTTCGTCTCGCCTGCGCGGAGATCAGCCATCGACGCGAGTCGTTCCCGGAACTAAGGCGTCGCCTCGATGGCGTTGATGCCCACACCGCTCGCAACAGGC
>CAJWOS010000344.1 GCA_913044235.1 uncultured Pseudomonadota bacterium | reverse complement strand
TCATGGCTCGTGAGCTCTGCGGTGGGATCGGTGTTGAACTTTGTCACGCCCGCATCCGAGCAGCCCAGGGCCAAGACCAGGGCCAGGGTCGGCAAGTCTGCCAGGACAGGTGGGTGAGTGGTGCGCATCCGGCCTCCCAGGTCCAAATCTACACCGAGGGGGGGCGCCGTGGATGGTCAGGAGAGCACCCATCGCCAAACGACGGCTCGACACCTTATCGTGTCTATATTACACGAACTATGCACCCCATACCTCAACGATGCCTCCAGGACCGTCCACCATGCATGCAGATGATGACCGCTGGCTCGACTTCCTCGAGCTCCACTACCGCAAGCAAGACTTGTTCACGATCGAGGCCGACGCACTGGCCATCCCGGTCAATGTGGTGCTGAACCTCAACTACACCCTGGGGAAGAAGCTGGCCCAGTTGGGCGGCCGCGTGCTTGTGGAGCGGGTCCAAGCCGCAAAACAGGCCATCCCCGGCGCGCGCATGACGCTCGGAACGGCCACCAGCATCCCCATCGCAGACCTCCCGCTCCAAGCGAAGCGGGCCGTGCTTGTCGCGTGGTGGAACGAAACCACAGACTACGATCAGAACCACCTCTTCAAGTGCTACGCCGCCGCACTCCGAGCGGCGTTCGCACACGGGGCAACCTCCCTGGTGCTGCCCATCCTCGGGGGTCGCGGCGGCGTGAAGTCGACCGATCGTGCTCGCGTGATCTGTGACCTCCTTCAGCAGTTCAACCAGCTCAAGCCATCGGGAACGTTCCCCGTGGAACACTTGATCTTTGCCGACCTCAACGCCGCCCCCCTCGACGCCATCGAGCGCGAGCTCGACCGCAATTTGTATCGGGACTGACCCTGGCAGGCTCCGCCCCAGGCCGTGCGGAGATATCCCGCTGCCAGAGCGGTCGGAATCGCCTTGCCCCGTATCAAAATGGCCTGATTCCAGCCCAAGTAGGAAATCCTGAGAGCGTCAGGGCCCCGCTCCGAGCGCGTGGGACTCTCCTTGCAGCCGGAAGCTGTACGACGCGGTTCCGAGCCACAAAGAACCGGATCGGGTGACCGAGTCGAAGGAACGGATGAAGGACCGATTCGCAAACCATCCCGTATGAAGCGATGTGATGACCGGCCCGGCTGCGGTCCACCACGCAGTGGAAAAGCGCTGCACACCAAGGTAGCCGCTCCCACTGCGGTACAGCTGTCGCGGAAACAGCGCTTCCACTGGAACCCCACAGCTGCCGGAGAACGAGCCCACAACCCACCCTTCTGCGCTCTCTGACCATTGTCGTCGTCGAGACCATTTGAGCAGTCTTCGTCGCACTCCATGTCGGAGGAACAGTCCGCATCCTCACAGTCCACGAGCGCATCGCAGTCCTGGTCCACCCCGTCGCTGCAGTCCTCGAGCTGCCGCGGATGCCGGTCGATGTCGGTGTCATCGCAGTCGTCTCCGCCGTAGGCCACCGACGCATAGCCGTCATCATCCGCATCAAAGTCGTCATCGCCCGCGCAGTCGCTGTCCACCCCGTCGTATCAGGCGTCGGAAGCCCCCGGAAAGATGGTGGCTTCGGCGTCGTTGCAGTCCTCTCCACCATGGGCATCCGAGGTGTACCCATCGGTGTCTGCGTCAAAGTCGTCGTCCCCCGCACAGTCGCTGTCTACGCCGTCTTACCTGCTCTCTTCGGCGCCGGGAAAGGTGCTGGCATCGCTGTCGTCACAGTCTTCTGGTGCTGCGTGTCCGTCGCCATCGAGGTCAGTGTCAGCGGCCGTGTCCGTCGGTTCGGAGGATGCATCGGTGCCCGGAACGTACTGCTCTTCGGCGTCATCCACATCGACCGACGGCGCTTTGGAGCCGCATGCGAGCACAGCAAGCCAGAGCACAACACCAACATCGCGACCAGTGGAAGAGGGGGAGAGTGTCATGAGGGCTCGAGCGACTCCAAGTGGTCCTTGACCCCAGGAAAGCAAGACGGCCCGCAAGCGGCCTGAAGAGCTGGAGCCCCCTTCAGACCCGTTCGACGACCCCAAGATAGCAAGATCGCAGCCTTGGCAGTGCACATCCTGGATCCATCAAGAGCCATGGTCTGGCCACGCGCTTCCGCACGCGCACCCCATCTCCAGAGCCACATCTCGTGGGCCATCCCGTTCCAGCAGCAGCTCGTGTCTCTACCGTACAGACGGCGCAGCTTTGCCCAAAGAGCGCCGAACCATGCGAAGGAGGAGCGGCCCCACCCAGGAAGCGAAGAACCCAGGCAGGAGACGATACAGCCACCACCCCATGCGGGCGTCGGCATTGACCGTGACCACGGAGCGATTCCACCACACCCCGCGCAGGATGACACGGGCGCACTGCTCTGCGGTGGTCAGAGGGAGCAGGCGCTTCCTGAGCAGCTTCTTTCGGTCTAGACCGAGCAGCTCCACCGTGTTCTTCAAGTCTGTGTCGATGACTCCAGGGCAGGCCACCGTGACCCGAACGCCATGCAACACACCCTCCCCGCGTAGAGACTCCGACAGTCCAACCACAGCGTGCTTGGTCATGCTGTACGCCACACCCGATGGAAAGGGAACCAGGCCCACCGCAGAGGCGATGTTCACGATGTGCCCGGAACCCCGAGCCACCATTCGTGGGTAGACCGCCTCGACCCCGTGCACCACACCGCGAATGTTGACCGCAATGAGGCGGTCCCACTGTTCGGCGGTCATCTCGTGGGCCTCTCCAAACAGGCACACCCCAGCATTGTTGAACAGATAGTCGATGGGGCCTTCGGTGGTGAGGATGTCTTCCACCACCGCCTGGAAGGCCACGCGATCGGTCACATCGAGCGCGACCCCCCGCGCCTGCCCACCCTGTGCGGTGATCTCATCGCAGGCCGCTTCAAGCCCCTCGCGGCGAATATCCACCAGGACCACCCGGGCCCCCTGCGCGGCGAGCGAGAAGCCCAGGGCGCGTCCGATGCCTGATGCGCCTCCGGTGACGAGGGCGACCTTGCCTTGAAAGCGTGCCATTGTGCCTCCCGGCGAGCGACGTATCGCGTGACGGACCGTGAGAGGCGGATTCGTTGGTCTGACGGTGCTGCGAGGATGGTCTCGACACCGCGCGTCCGACACCCAGGATCTGGCGATGGACACCGCGTTCTTCCTGCACAACAACGCCCCCTGGCGTGCGCAGTCCACAGGCCCAACGCACAGAGTGCCGCCCCCTCGGACCCGATTCGACGCGCTGCGCTGTCTCCCGAACGAGACCGACGCCGGGATTTTTGTCCTGGAGTGTCCGATTTTTTCGGGCACGCCCGTTTCCCTCGAGCACGACCCGATGGTCGCCCGAGGAGGAGTCCATGAAGAATCTGCGCGCACTCTTTGTCCTCTCCCTGCATGGCTGTGACGCCGCCGACGGTCAACGACACGGACCATCAAAGCCAGCGCGTCTCGCTCAGAATCATTACGTAGATGGTCTCGGCGGAAGCGATGCCGACTCGGGCAGCATCGACCAGCCGTGGAAGACCCTCGACGCCGTCTCAAGCCGCACCTTCGAGCCAGGCGACCGCATCCTCTTCAAGCGGGGCACCAGCTACTCCGGCTGCGTGACCATCCGAGGAGACGGTACCCCCTCGGCACCCATCACCATCGGTGCCTACGGCACGGGTCCCCCCCCTCGCTTCACCAACCCCAACCACGCCGTGAAGACCGGCAACGCGATGCGCATCCGAGGTGCACATCACATCGTGGAAGACCTCTACTTCCACCACACCGCCCCCGCGCCGGCCCACGTCGAGTCGTTCCAAGAGGTCTGGGCCGTGGGCGCGCTGCACGTGGCTCTGGGAAGCGACCACGTCATCATCCGCGACAACGAGTTTGCCCACGTCCCCAAGGGCATTCAGTCGTATAGCGAGCACAGTCTCATCACCGGGAACTACATCCACGACGGCAATGATACCCAGCAAGACGGCTTTCTGTCCTCGCCCTACTGGGGCCCCATCGGCATCCAGCTGGGCATCGGGAACCAGGAGGTATCGTACAACCGAATCGAAGACATGGTGGCACAGGGCGGGGAGTATGGCGCCGACGGGGGCGCGATCGAGATCGACGATGGTCGGGAGCACAAGGACAACATCTTCATCCACCACAACACGACCCGACACAACATGGGCTTCGTGGAAGTGAGCTACTGGGACGACATCGACAAGAGGGCCTCAAGCCAGATCGCCATCGAAGACAACATCAGCCGAGACTTTCAGAGCTTCGTGTTGTGGTGGGCACCCACCACCGACAGCGTCGTGCAAAACAACACCATCATTCGGGACGACCAACGTGCAGGCCCCTTGAGCACCGTCTTCGCGTTGGATGAGCCTCCCGGTGACATCTTGTTCCGCGAAAACATCGTCTTGGTGGATGATGACCATACCCAATCCATCTTTGCCGAAGGACTCAACGGCGCGGTCGACGACATCCAACATACGGACAACTGCTACTGGAATGTAGATGGTGACGACCTTGCACTCGGGTTGTCCTCACTTGGCCCCGGTGAGCTCCAGGCCGATCCCCACTTCATGGACTACGACCGCGAGGACTACCGCTTGCGACCAAGCAGTCCGGCTACCGGCTGGGGCGCCGCGCCAGCGACCCATCGGGCACACCCCCCAGACCGGTGACCGGGCGTACGGTATTCCCCGATACCCACCCGAAAAATGGTGCAGGGGGACATGTCACCGTGGATTTTGCAGCCTGCATCGAACCGATGGTTGCGAAAGACTCCGGTATACGCCAGATTGGTGTGCCTGGGGCGCTGTAAGCCAAGTTCTTGCCACTTGGCTCCACTCCCCACACACGACACACCGTGAACCTCCATGGTCTCGTTCCTCATCTTCATCGTCGCCACGACCGCTTCGGCGAAAGAACCATCCGGCGACCCCACGGCCTCCACGAGCAGCGCCGATGCGCAAGCGGAAGACGCAAACCCCCTCTGTCCCTCGACAGTGGCAGCCCTCACGGAGTCGGTCGAAATGACCTTCGCCGCTTGGGAGAAGACCGACAAGGCCGCATACCTGGCGGGACGAGACCGGATCTTTACCCAGCTGGACTGCATCAGCGAGCTTCTCACTCCCATGCTCGCGGCTGACGTGCACGCCGTGATGGCTCTCGACGCCTACATGACCCGCCGACCAGACGACATGGCCGCCGCGCTCCGGGCCTACGCGGCAATCCGCCCTGATCTTCCGCTCGCTGAGCGTCTGAAGATGCCCCCCCCGCTCGCAGTCGCCGCGGCCGATGCGGTGGCACGGGTCGCGCAACCGGAGGAACCTCTGCCCGAGAGCGTGTCATTTTGGGTAGACGGCACCCCTGCCACCGCGTGGGCTCCGACCCGACCCTCCATCCTGCAAGCCACTGCAGCCGACGCATCGAATCGGATCTGGACCGAGCGTGTGCCGTTGGGCGGACCGTTGCCGCAGCACCCCGCTTGGACAAGCAAAGAGGCCCTGCTCGCCAAAACCAAGGCAAAGCGCCGAAACACCATCTGGTGGACCTCAACCGGCGCAGGTGCACTGGCATCGGGCGGCCTGTGGTGGGCGGCGCTCAGCGCTCGCGCCGAGTTCAACGGGTACGCCGATACCGTGGCCGCGAACGGCCCTCTCGCCGACAACCGACGCACTGAAGTCGAGGCCACGGCACAACAAGCAAACCGACTCGGGATTGCTGCGCAGATACTCTCTGGCACAACGCTCGGGCTCGGCGTCATCGCCTTTACCCGCTCCTTCTGATCCGATGTCTGAACGCTACGAGCTGATTCGGCTCCTTGGAAAGGGAGGCTTCGGGAGGGTGTTCCTCGCCCGCTTCCATGGCGAGGCGGGCTTCCAGAAAGACGTCGCACTGAAGTTCCTGAAGCCCAGCGCACGCGACAACCTGGACCTGATTGCCCGACTGCGCGATGAAGCACGCCTGCTGGGGCTGCTCAAGCATCGCTCCATCGTTCAGGTCGACAGGCTCATCCGCCTCCGGGGCGCATGGGTCATCGTGATGGAGTACGTGCCAGGGGCCGACCTCGACACCTTGATGTCGGGTGGCCCACTGCCACCGGGGCCCGCCCTCGAGATCATCTACGAGGTCGCGAGTGCACTCAACGCCGCGTACGAACGCACCACCCCCGACGGCCAGCCCCTGCGCCTGACCCACCGCGACATCAAGCCGGGCAACATTCGCATCACCGGCTTTGGCGACGTGAAAGTCCTCGACTTTGGTATCGCAAGAGCGGAGTTCGAAGGTCAGGAAACGGCAGGTCCAGCACGCATCATGGGCACGCCCGCATACATGTCTCCCGAGCGCTTCAATGGGATCGACGGTCCGGCCGGAGATGTCTATGGGCTTGGGGTTGTGGCCTGCGAGATGTTGACCGGGTCCCGGTTCGGTCGGGTCAAGTCCACACGCAAAGCACATCGACAAGCAGTGAAGGAGTACCTGGAGCGACTCGATGCGGTCGACGGCATTCCGGCCGACGCCTCGAAGCTGGTGGGCCGTATGCTCCACCACGAGCCCACCATGAGACCGCTGCCGGCGGAGGTTGGACGGGCCAGTCGAAAGCTGGCCAGTCGCTGCTCGCTCACCCTCGCGGACTGGGCAGAGTCGGGCCTCCACGCCCTCTCGCCAGAAGCCTCTGCAGTGGCAGAGCAGCGCCCCAAGACCTCCATCGTGGTGGAAGACAACGGTACGCAGCAGCTGCAGGGATCGATGCTTGGGGAGCTGCCTGAGGGCTTGGATGGGCTGGACCTCACCGGGCAGTTGATCGGCCAGTCCCTGACACCCGACAACCTTGTGCAGTCAACGTTGTCGAGCGACAGCAACGGCGTGGACGACGGCTCCACTCTCGCGGATGTCTTCGCCGACCCCATCGAGCCCGAACCCCAGCCCGAGCCCGAAGCGCACACCACGGACCTCGCAGAAGAGTCCCCACCACCCAAACCAGAAACGCGGGGGGTATCCACTTGGCTGGTCGGCCTGCTCCTGCTCCTGGTGGGCGGTATTGTTGCGCAGCCCTATCTGCGAGACTCCAGCGAGATCCCCGAACCGCTCGGCGAGCTGCCCACGGGAAACACGGCTCCCGCGAAGCCGGCCGAGGCGAGGCCTGCCGCTGCCGAGGGCTCTGCAGCCGATGGTGCGCTGGAGCCGTCCACCCCCGATGCTCCATCCGCCGCACCAGAGCAGGCCGACCCACCAGAAGCCGCGACTGCCATACCCGAGCCGGTGCCGAGTGCCCCCCCCAAAGCGGCCTCCTCGCCAGCGCAGCCGCCCGTCGTCGCCACGTCGAGTGCCCCAGCTCCGGCCCCGGCTGCAGACCCTCCGGAACCAACAGCAAAACCGGAACCCCCGCCTCCCGCACCGCCCACCCCGACCGGAGTCGCAGTGGGTCTCGCCGGGGATGCACAGTGGGTCTTGCTCGTTGGCGCAGAGGGAAGATTCAGGCTCCCCACCCAGGTGCCTCCCGGTCGATACGAGATCGAGGTCACTTACCCCGGTGAGGCGGCCGAAGAGGCCGGTTCGATCCAGATCGTGGCCGACAAGCCCGTAACGGTGTCGTGCGACAACTTCTTCCGCCAGTGCAACGTGCTCTGACGCTGCTCAGGCTCTCGAGGGCTGGGCGTCGGAAAGGCCCCAAGCTACTTCCACCGCCGGCCACGCTGCCTCCGACAAGCCCATGCGAGCGAGCGACAAGGCGCTGGCCTGCGCCACCGACGGGAACGACTCGTGGAAACGCGCCACGAGGAGCGCTTGGTACGATCCGTGCTCTCAAGTGGTCGAGCAC
>CAJWOS010000343.1 GCA_913044235.1 uncultured Pseudomonadota bacterium | reverse complement strand
GACCGAGGTAGCGGCGCACCGCAGCATCGACTTCGCCCCAGAGGCCGGCACGAGTCTCAAGCGGTCGGCGGCCGGCGATCATGATGACCGCAAACAACAGAACGAGTGTGGCGTTCGCAGCAAAGCTCGACACCCCACCGATCACGTTGCTGGCGCCGATCCCGATGGTGGCCAGCAGCGAGTCCACGTTGATCGACTGGATGAACACCTCAGCGGTGTCGAGGTTTGGTGGAATCAGCGGCAAGCCCACCAAAGCTGCGAGCGTGTTGGCGAAGCCGATCAGGTCGTGACCGAGGATGCGAAGCGAGTTTTGGTAGGTCTCGCCGTGCTGGGCGAGGTCGGAGACCGAGGTGGCGATGAGGACAACGAGCAGTCCGATGCTGGCGGTGAGCGTCAAGAACGCGGCAAAGATGGCGAGGACGCGGGGGGCCCGCAGGCGCAGCTGCAGTGCGTCGACAATGGGAAGCACGAGGTAGGCAATCAGCAGTGCCATCACAAAGGGGATGGCCACACTCGATGCCCACCAGAGCGCGAAGCTCGCGGCCACTGCTGCCAACATCACCAATGAACCGGTGACAAGGAGTCCCTGCTCGCGAGAGAGCTCGATGCTCGACATTAGCACCTCCCAAAAGTGTGTGTCCATTTATCTCTTGCCCGCCAGAGGGGCCGCCGCAGGAAAGCACGCGCCCTCCTTCCGCAGTGGGGGGTACCGGATGGCATGGTCGCGCCGTGGAGTCCCGGCAGAATCAGCGCTGCGTGGCCTCAGCCACATAGGCAGCCAGGTCGCGAATCTCCGTGTCCGTCAAGCGCTCGCCATAGGCCGGCATTGCCCCCACGCCGGCAGTGACCGCGGACTCCACGCGGGCTGCATCGGGTGCGAGGACATCGAGGTTCGGACCGACGACACCCGTGGTTCCGGCATCGCCGAGGGTGTGGCAGGTGCCGCAAGCAGGCTGCGGACCGTCCCGAAACAGCGCTTTGCCTCGCGTTCCTGCATCGCTGAGCACGACCGGTGCTTCGGGGGGAGGCTCGGGTGACCCCAGGGCGTCTGTCGGCTGGGGCTCGGCCACTGCGGTCACGGTGATCTCCAGGCCATGGTCCCACCAGCCGTTGTGGCCATAGCCTCGTTCGTTTTCGACGCGGTCTCGCGATTGGACGTCCCCCACCGTATCGGTGGCGCGGGTATGCACGGTGTGGCTGCCGATGGAAAGGTCGGTCACGAAGGAAAAGGCACGCCAGGCGTTGGGCCCCAGGTCGGGGCCGTCGAAGGTGGCGTCGGTCCAGTGCGCACCCCCATCGAGGGAGACCTCGACCCGCGATACGCCTCGCTCGCCAGACAGTGCCACGCCGTGGAAGACCGTTCTTCCGGCAGCGACCGTGGAGCCCGATGTGCCGGGACCATTGAGCCAGGACTTCACGGGCATGCGCCACATTGAGGGCTGCGTGGGTGCACCACCCGTACCGATAGCGCGGAAGCGGTAGCCTTTCTGCTGGATCTTGGCGGTGGTCTGTTCGAGTGTGGCAGCGATGCGGCGCACGTACTTGATGTGGTTGATGCCGAAGTAGCCGGGCACGATGAGACGCAGCGGTCCACCGTGGGTGATGGGGATGGGAAGGCTGTTCATTTCCCAGGCAAGGAGGGCGTCGCGAAGTGCTTTTTCGATCGGGATGCTGCGCTCTACCACCACGGTGTCACGCGCCACGCCGGCTGGGAGCGGCTCTCCGCCTGTGGATGTGAGGTACTTGGAGGTCTCGTCCAGCCCGCCCATGAACTCGAGAACATCGCGGAGCCGAACCCCCGTCCACAACGCGCAGCCAGCGGCTCCGGTGGCCCAGGGAGAGCCGGAGGGTCTGTGTGCGAAAAAAGCACGTCCGTTGCCCGAACACTGCAGCGTCACGGCTTCGGTGGCGAGCCCGAGGGTCTTCAGCTCACCGAGTGAGAGCGTGCCGGGGTGCACCACTCCTGCGATCTCGAGTGTCCAGGCGTCTCGATCGTGGAGCACAGAGTCGGCGGGGCGCGGGAGGTTGTTGCGAACGAAGAAGCGCTCGTTGGGCGTGAGCAGGCCGCCCCCGGTCGCACCGCGACGGGTCTCCAGCGACAGTGGCCCTTCGTTGTGTACATGAAAGTGGGCGCGGTCGAGGTGATCGGGGAGCGGCGGGGCTGGAGGGGTCGGCGGTGGCGGGGGCTCAACCGGGGCTGGTGCTTCACGACATCCGGTGCCCGCGATGGCGGTCGCACCTGCGAGCTGGGCCACCTGACGAAGGAATGCGCGCCGGGCGGGGCGTTCGGGTTGAGGCATGCCGGCTCCGGGTTCGGTGCGCTCGGGTTGTGACTGCTTGGGGCAAGAGAGTACCGCGCTTGCACGGTTCCATGACCATCGGATGGTGGGCGGAGGTATTCATCGGGCGGTGGGTTGCATCGATGCTCGGCCTTTGGCGTTGAGGTCGGTGCCGCCCGGTCCGCTCCTTGGAGCGTCGAGCAACGGTCCCTGTCCACCATTGGCTGGGCTCCGCTTGCATGGGCGGCATCACGGGTTCAGTGGGGTAGGGCGGCTCCACCGGAGGCTGTCCATGTCGCAGGTTGTTGTCTACCATCCCGCTCCCGAGCACTTCTGCCCACACGCATTCGAGACGACCTTCGAGGTGAGCGTCCCACAGGAGCATGCTTGGGCCTGGCTGAACCGCATCGACACGTTTACGCGTGGACAGCCGCCGGGCTATCGGGTCGAATTCGTGGGAGACCGGTTCGAGCCTGGCGTGTGCACCGTCCACCACGGACCATTCCTGAACTTTGCCGGGGTCATCGGGGAAATGGACGCGCCGCAGTACCGCGACCTCCAGTACTTCTACGGCAGCTACGCCATCGGTCTTCGCCTCATCCGCCCGACTCGGCTGCAGTTCTGGCTTCGAGAGACGGCGCCAGGCATCACAGAGGTTCGGCTGCGAGTCGACAGTCATGTCCGCTCGTGGATGGCTGGTGCCTGGTCGCTTGCGCAGCGGCTATTCTGGCCGGGGCTGGCGTGGCAGATGCGCAAGGAGCTGGCCCGCGGATGACAGCGGGGGGGGGGGGTGGTGATTCGATGCAATCGCTGGTCGACAGGGTGCTTTCTATGGGTGACGACATTCCCAGCGGGAGTGCGAGCAGGGACCCCGGCAGCTACGAGCAGACCCAGGCAAGCGAGAACACGATGGGGCAGCACGGTGCGAGCAACGCGGGTCGGTGCTTTCGAGATTGTATGGGTGTGACTGGCCTCGCAGTGGGACTCCTGGTCGCGCAAGCCGCGCGGGCTGAAGTCTGCGCAGCGGCAAGCTACGAAGCGCTTTCCAACTGCACCACACGGGCTGAGGTCACGGTGATCAAGTGGAACGGGGCGTTCCCCACGGCTGCGCAGGGGTATGCCAACCTCGACCTCGGCGGACGCACATATGTGCTCGAAGCCGGCGGGCAGGCGCTTCCGCTGATGTGCATCTCGGGTGGCGGTTCGCTCACGATCGTGGGGGGCCGGGTGGTAACACCTCTCGGTGGACTGCCGGCCGATGGTTCGGCCCTGCGGGAGATGTCCAACTTTTATATGCGGCTCTACGGCGACACAGCGCTCCGACTGGAAGGCACCCAGCTCGAGCTCGAGGCACTTGACGACGACAACCCGCAGTTTCCCACAACGGTCGTGGAGATTCGCGGGAGCAAGAATGTGATCTCCGGGACGTTGGCGGAAGCGAGCGACGGCGCCCACCTGGAGCTGGATGGCATCTTCGCCGGAGCGCGGCATCCCCTTCCGCATGCGCTGGCGCTGATGGCGTTTGATGATCCCAATCCCTCTTCGTTCAGCCTGAGCAAGTCGAGCCTCTTCGTGGGACCGGGAGCCGTGATCCACGATGCCGTCTGGCTGGAGGAACCGCAGGAAGTGCCGCAAAGCACGGTGGACATTCGCTACAGCGCGTTCGAGCCCATCTGGGGAAGCGCGAGCGGCTCTGCTTCCACGGTGGGCATCACGCTCACTGAGAGTGGAGACGAAGCCACCGATCCAAAGCCACGCAACCTGGCTTTCGTGCGCTCCGCCGGACAACTCCAAGTCACGAGCAGCCGGTTCTCGCAGCTTCAGACCTGGAATGTTCCGCTGCTGAGTGGAGAGGAGGTCGTGCTCGACGAGACCATGATCGATGGGCTCGAAGACATCGACTCAGGCGAGAACCAAGTCCTCGTGGTCGACGGACGGAATGTGTTGGTGCAAAGCAGCCTGATGTGCGACCTGCGTGGGGGCGAGACCTTGTTCCGCGGCGCGACCGACGACGCCCGTCCCGGCAGCGTGTATGTCTTGAACAGCGCCCTTTGGCAGGTCGATCAAGGGCTGTTCGGAATGCGCTTCGATTCCACTGCAAACCGAGACGAATCCGCGCTCGTTGCCGCAAACGTGACCCTCCATCGAGGGTCTACCGAGGGGCGTCGGCGCTTTGTGACCTACCCCCTCGACGAGCCCGACGACTTCCCGAACGTGGTGGTTATCAACGCCTACCTACAGGGAGCCTGGCAGCTCGAGCAGGTCCAGGACCGCGTACAGATGGAGCGGTCGTTTGCAGGAGGGAGCAGCGACCCCACCCAGTGTGGGGAGTTCTTCGAGGCTGGGTGCACCGTCACACCTACCGCCCACCTTGCCTCCCGCTTCGTCGAGACCGACTGTACCGCTTTGATGGATTCCTTCTCCGCACCGCTCCGGGAAGTTTGGCCCTATACGACCGATCCTGGACCGCACAGCATCGCTGGTATGGTTGCCGATGTGGTCACCGCCCCATCGGTCGCCCTTGCGCTGGCCTTTCCACTCCAGACGCTCTCAGCGGATGCATACGCCGACGATGCGCGGCCGGCGCTGGTGCAGATCTCCGCGCAGCCCGGCGGCGTGGAGTGGCGGTTTCCAGGCACCTATGGCGCCTGGGATGGACTGTACGGGTGCGCGTCGTCCGAAGCGGGTCGCCTGCCGGAGATCGGCGCCTGGTCGTCGAGCGTGAGCGATGCCTCCAGCCCAGATGCCCTCTGCAGCCTCGATCTGCTTCGGCCCTATGCCACGACCGACGCGGCCGAGGGGGAGCGCCCAAACGATACGGGTGAGCTTCCGCAGGCCAGTGCTCCGGATGGGTTGGCATCCATGAATGAGGATGGCTTCTACGGGTTCGGAGAAGGCTGTCGATACAGTGCGGCAGCCATCTGGCTGCTCTTGCCCTTTGGGCTGCGTCGTCGTCGCGACTGCGTCTCGGTCTGAGGTCGACGGCGCTCCGCTTGCCCACCGAGAAGATCTTGGGCTCGAGCTCCTTCGATGGTGCTTGAGAGATTGCGCGGTTTCGGATGCATTTGTGGGTCTGTAAGCAAGGCGAAACCACAACATGGGGGCCGCTGCGGGATACTGCGTGGGCAGTCGGCGCCGGTGGCGCTTGGAGCGGCGATGAGTCAAACCCGCAGACAACAGCGGACGCCGGAAACACAGTCCAGTGGTGCACCAGATCACTCGGGTCGAGTGGCGCCATCGCGTGGGGGCGTGGGGGAAGCGGCTCGGCGGGATCGCTTCGAAGAGCAGGCGGTGGGCGACCATGGCCCAGACCTTCACGCGTTTGGACAGGCGGTCGAGACCGAAGCCAGCAGCGGTGAGTGGGAGCAGGTTCTCGCAGGCAATCGTCTCCTACAGCAAGGCGCCAGGGGTGCAGCGGTCGAAGTCCTGCAGCAGCAGCTTCGGGACCGTGGCCATCGGGTCCTGGTGGATGGCAACTACGGCCCCGGAACCGAGCGAGCGGTGCGCGCAGTGCAGAGGGAGCTGGGGCTGTCGGTCGACGGAGTGGTGGGCGGCGGAACGGCTCGGGCCCTCGCTGGGCGTCCGGCGCAGCTGGCGCGCGGAGACCGCGGAGGCGACCGCGGGCACGACACTGGCCCCGGAGCAGCCACCACATTTGAAGACGTGCGTGTCACTGCGAGCACGTTCGAGCGCCAGGGGCTGCGACCCCGCGTGTTCGAGCTGGCGCTCAATGCGTTTGAGACTGCTTGGAATGGCGGGGAGACCGAGCGGCTCCTGTTCACCGTGATTGACTACGAGCTGCCGTCGAGCGAGAAGCGGATGTGGGTGATCGACCTCGGAACTGGTCGCTTGCTCTTCCATGAACATGTCACGCATGGCAGTGGCTCCGACCGAAACCACGACGGTCGTGCCGACCGGATGTCGAACGTGGAGGGGTCGAACGCCTCGAACGTGGGATTGCTCCGGACCGACGATACCTACCATGGCCGACATGGAGAGAGCCTTCGTCTGGATGGCCTCGAGAGAGGCTTCAACCACAATGCTCGTGAGCGGGCCATTGTGATGCACTCCGCATCGTACGCCACGGACGCCTACCGTGAGCGTCATGGCAAGCTGGGACGCTCGCACGGCTGCCCGGCCCTCGATCCCGATGTGTCGGGCGATGTCATCCGGACCATCCGTGGGGGCACGCTCCTCTTCGGCTATTACCCCGACCCCCAGTGGCTGGAACGCTCGCGCTATCTTTCCCCCTGAGCGCACGCCGGGGCGTCAGCGTCATGCAGAGACGGTTGGCACCTGAGCAGTCGTCGCTTCCGGGTAAGATGCGGACTCGAGTCCGTGACGGAGGTGGAAATGCGAAGGATGGCAGGGTTCGGTGGCGTGCTCACCACCATGATGGCCTGTCGTCCCGACAGCGGACTCGTGGTTGTGAAAGTGCAGCCCGACGACACCGGCACCACCGCGGCCACCACGACCCTGGTAGACTCCGGCGCCTCCCCATCGACGGAAAACACACCGCCGGAAGTCGCGGTAGAGCTTGAACCCACACCCGCCTTCACCGATGACATCCTCCAGGCTTCCGTCGAAGCGGTCGATGCAGATGGGGACCCGCTCACCACGGCCTATGGGTGGTCGATAAATGGGGCGAGCGTTGCGACCACGACCGATCGACTTGAAGGCACGGCCTTTGGGCGGGGTGACCAGGTGGAGGTCACAGTCGAGGTCTCCGATGGCATCCACTTCACGGCGTCTTCCGCGAGCGTGACCATCGAAAACAGTCCCCCCACTGCTGCAGGCGTAGACATACAGCCCTCCGCTCCGCTGGCTGTGGAAGCGCTGGTGTGCAGCGTGTCTTCAGGGGCCACAGATCTCGATGGCGATCCCATCGCCTACACTGCTGCATGGACCGTGGATGGTGTGGCGCACACTGGAACCACCGCCACAACAGCCTTCTCGGGGGACACGGTGTCGGCTGGCGACACCACGGAAGGCGAGGTCTGGACCTGTTTCGTCACGCCCTCGGATGGCACGGATACCGGTCCCGTGGCCGAGGCGTCTGTCACCATCGGTGACGACGGCGCGGTGTCGATCTTGGTCCTGGAGTTATGTTCCAGGGACCGAAACATTTCGACGAAGAGATTTTCTGCCATCCCGATTTGCCTTGTAACGTAACCTTGATCGAAACGCCACCGTCCTCTCTCTTGCATCGACGACAGCGTCAAGGCGGAGCTTCATGCTCATACCACCGCAAGTGATGGATCGATGACACTCGAGGAACTGATCTCACAAGCACGAAACAGAGGATTCCACACGCTTGCCGTGACGGACCACTCGAAATCAAGCGTCCAGGCGAACGGCCTCTCAGTCCAGAGACTGCTTGAGCACATCGACGCCGTCCAGCAGATGGTCACACAAGTGACGATATCCAAGCGACTGCATGGGCTTGAGTCTTCGTTCGAAGCCCGCGTCCAACAGTGACCTGACCTCTGCGACGTAGCCGCCCTCCATCATCGTGTGAACCCGTTGGTTGATGCGCTCGTAAAGGTCATCGCGATCGAGCCAGAGTCCGCTCACGTGGTGT
>CAJWOS010000342.1 GCA_913044235.1 uncultured Pseudomonadota bacterium | reverse complement strand
ATCCAGGCCATTCGGCTCCTCTACCGAGGCTTCTACACAGACGACACGCCGATGTTCAACACAGCGCTGTCCGACCTCTCTCTGGAGCCGGCCCGCGACACCTTCATTCGCCACTTCGGCGGTGGAGATCAGCGGTCGGTTCGCTTCGAGCGAGCGCACTTCCACCAGACCTTCCACCATGCGTTTCAGGCCTGCGCCCAGCATGAAGGAAGGCTGCAACAAAACTTCATTTCCCTGGGCTTGATGCTGGGATGCTTGTACGCGCACCTGGAGCCGCTGGACCTCGCTCTGGATGTGCGCGCCGCCCATGACACCGCCCTGGCCACCGCCATGCCATAGGGGCTCGCTCGATACCGCGACCCGCGACGGACCGCTCGGGGTTGCATGCAGCACTCGGCGGGGCCACGGGCTGCCATTTCAGGGAACGCAGTAGGCCGCGAGCTTTTCTCGGATAGAACGTAGGGCCCCCCGGCGCATGCCGTCTCCCCCGAACGATGCAGGCAGCGAACATGTCGACCAAAGCTACCGGCACCGCCGGCCATGGCCCGGCCCCCAAGACCATCGTCATCACGGGGGCCTCACGCGGCATTGGTGCACGGGCAGCGGTGGCCCTGGCCGCGCCGGGCCGACACCTTGTGCTCATGGCCCGCTCCGAAGCAGGGCTGCAGCAGACCCAGGCCGCCGTACAAAAAAAGGGGGCTCGGGCCACCGTCCTGCCCGTCGATCTGTCTTCTCGGGCGGGCGCCGAAGCCGCTGCCGAAGCGCTTCTCCAGGCAGCCGGAGGGCGACTGGATGTGCTGCTGCTCAACGCTGGGACCTCCAACCACGCGGCATTCCTGGACAGCGACCTCGATGCGATCGAGTACGAGCTGCGGCTCAACTATCTGTCTCCACTCACCATCCTGCGCAAGTGCCTGCCCCACATGGTCACCCAGCGGGAAGGCGGCCACGTGGTGTGTGTGGGCTCGCTGGCTGCCCTGATGCCGTTTCCGGGAGAAGCGAGCTACGCGGCCAGCAAGGCTGCGCTCCTGAGCCTCATTCGGTCGCTGCGCGTGGAGCTTCGGGACCGCCCGGTCGACCTGACCGTGGTGCTCCCCGGCTACACCGCCACAGAAATGACCGAAAACCACCGCACGATGCTTCCCGCCATGGCCCCCGAACAAGTGGGCGCAGCCATCGCCGAAGCGGTCGAAAAGCGTCCTGCCATCGCCATCCCCGGCCTGTCCAACCGACTCGCCGCGCGCCTGTTCCGCACCCTGCCCGGCACGAGCGACTGGCTCCTGGGCAAAGTGGCTCCCCTGGTGGTGCCGTCGGTCGTGCACCCATGACCCGACCCGTCGTTCTCATCCTTGGAGGCAGCGGCTTCATCGGCCGCGCAATCCAGCGTCGGCTCCACCCCGAGTACCACCTCATCACGGCAGACATCGAGCCGAACCATGCCGCCGGTAGCACCGACTCCGAGCACCATATGCTGGACCAGGGGAGTTCCGAAGACGTCGCACAACTGCTCACTCAGCTCCAGCCCCTGTCGGACCGGTTGGCAGGAGTGGTGCACCTCACGGCGTACTACGACTTTCGAAACCAACCCGACGAGCGGTATACCCGCCTCGAGCGCACCTTTCCCCAGCTGCTCCGTGGCTTGGATGCCCTGCTGCCTGCGGGCACACCAATCCTGCACAGCTCCAGCATGGCCGCCATGGGCCCGACCACACCCGGCAGACCCCTCTCCGCCGACAGCCCTCGCGTGGGAAGCTGGGCCTATCCCAAGCACAAGCTCACCATGGAGCGCATCCTCGAGTCCTGCGCTCTCGAGCGACCGGTAGCGGAGCTGGTGCTGGCGGGCGTGTACTCCGACCAGGCCGAGCTCGTGCCTTTGTACCAGCAGGTCGAGCGACTGCGTCGCCGGCGCGCCGAGTCGGTCTTCTACCCGGGCGACGCCGACCGAGGCCTCACCTATGTGCACATCGACGATGTGGCCGAAGCCTTTGCATGCGCACTGGTGCGGCTCCGAGATCGGCCACACATCCATCGACTGCTCATCGGAGAGGCCTCCGCCGTCACCTACCGCCAGATCCACGAGGCAGCATCGCAGGCCTTCCACAACGCCAGCTTTCCGCTTGTCTGGGTGCCCCGCTGGCTCGCCACAGCCGGCGCTGACGTGCTGGGATGGGCCGGCGACCGGATCGGCGTTCGGCGCTTCCTGCGGGGCTGGATGGTGCCCTACGCTGGTGAGCACTTCGAATTCGATGTGGCACCCACCGAACAGAGCATCGGCTGGAAGCCTCAGACTCGACTCGCAGATCGACTGCCCGCCATCCTCGAGCTTGCGAACCGCGAGCCCGCACACTGGCTGGCCGTGAACCAGGCGCGTCCCTGGTAGCGAGCGCCAGCCGCATCGCCACAGAGCCCCCTCAATGAACGCATCTTGGGACTGCTCTCAGCCACCCAGCTTGGTGAGGTGGCGTCCAAAAGCACGCATCACCATCAGGTGCACAATGGCTTGGCTCGCGTTGTAGACAAACCACGGAAGTCGCGGGCGGAACTCGTGGATCGCAGCAATCACAAACTTCCCATTGAACACCTCGCGGAATTCGAAGCGCCCCTCTGAGCTCTCCGCCACATTCGCAAGCAGCCCTCCAGTGATGTCGAGCACAGTATGGTGGGCGGTTCCGTCCTCCCGCACGGTCAGCTCCAGCAGCGGTGCGGGAAGGAAGCGCAGGAAGAAGCGCACTTGATCACCCTCCACCTTGCAGCGAAGGATGAGCCACAGAGCTTGCGGCAGCCAGCGAACGTACTCTTCGACCGCCCATCGAGCGTCTTTGCCCGGTGGTAGGGGCAAGCGCTGCACCGAGCGCACACGGCGTTGACCGCGGATGGTGTGTCGGTCGGCGCGCTTGAGCTTCTGGCGAGGGTTGGACAGGGGGAACCCCTGGTCGTCCATCGACTCCGCCACCGCATCGCGAAAGCGGATGGCCGTGGTCTCCAGCTGGGCCTGGAGGGGGTTCGGATGGACCAGCATGGTGTGGCGCAAGCTGTCGATCAATGGTCCCACGAGGTCGGCCGAGCTCGAGCTGAAGGTGGCAACCCAGCGCTTCGAGAACACCACGCTGATGAAGGGCAGCAGAAACATCAGTCGCGTGCGCCCCATCTCCTCTGCCGTGATCTGGATCAAGTCTCGATAGGTCAGGCGCTCCGGGCCACCGATGTCGAAAGAGCCGGTGTAGACAGTGGGATTCTCCAGGCACAGCTCCACGGCCCGCAAGACATCTTCGATGGCGATGGGCTGGGTCTGGGAGGTACTCCAGCTCGGCAGCCCCATCACCGGCAGGCGTCGCACCAGATTCAGCAGAATCTTCAGAGATGATCCGCCAGGTCCGATGATCATCCCACACCGAAGCGTCGTGACCGGAATGCCGGTGGCTTGCAGCACCTGCTCCACCTCGAAGCGACTGGACAGGTGCTCGGAAGTCTCCCCCTCTTCGTCGGGCATCAAGCCGCCGACGTAGATGATCTGCTGCACCCCCGCCACCTTCGCGGCCTTGGCAAAGTTGTCGGCGATCAGCAGATCCAGGTTCTGAAAGGAAGCCTGCGTGAGCCGAGACGACGGAACCATCGAGTGGATCAAATAGATCAAGACCTCGGTGCCAGCGAGAGCATGGGTCACCGCATCCAGCGCGTACGCATCACAGTGCACCCACTCCACTGGGTCGCTGGGGTCGGGGTGGCTCATCTTGTAGGCAGAGCGAGTGAGCCCCCGAACGGTGTGCCGGCCCACGATCCGATTGCGGATCGCGGTTCCAACAAACCCAGTGGCTCCGGCGATGGCGACAACTTTTCCGGTCAAGAGAGACCCCAAGGGCAAGGATACAGGCGTGGTCCGCTGCAGAACCTACCAAGCCGACCTCGCGGCGCCAGCTTCCCATCGGCGAAGCCACACGTTTCCATCCGTGGAGCGACCTCTCCCCGAACGCATCGCCCGCTCTGAGCAGGCCGCAAGCCTGCGAGCTATCGCCCATCCGGAGTGGGGTCGGCAACGCTGCGAAGCGCACTGGCATGCGCGCTCCAGTCGGACGGTGCAGACACCCGAAACACCTCGGTGGGCTGCTCAGACCATAGCTCGATGGATGTGTCTCTCGGAAGCACGCACGCCTGTCCGGGCACAAGCGGCAGTATGACCCCTCCCACTCCCACCTGGACCGGGTTGGCGCCGATGTTCAGGAGTGTGTCATGTCCGGATGACGCCCACATGAGCGGGACGCTTTCCACCCGGAGGATGCAGAGCTCGAACTGGCTGGCCGGCGTCTCGAACACACGCACACGGTCCCCGAGGACCGAGCGACCCATCGCGATCTCAATGGTGGGCTGCGACAGATCCACCAGTCGGAGAAACTCACCGACGTCGATGTGCTTCGATGTGAGCCCTGCCCGCACCACGTTGTCGGAGCACGCCATCAGCTCGAGTCCAGTTCCTTCTACGTAGGCATGAACGCACCCTGCTGGCAGGAAGAGCGCCTGTCCCGGCATGAGTACCAGCAGCCTCATCACGAGAATAAACAGCAGCCCGGGATCGGCATGGGCATCGGCACGCTCCTGCACAAGACGCTCGAAGAGCACCCGGTTCGCCGCGGGGATGGCGAGCGTGTGCAGACGCGCCCCAATCCCACGAAGCGCCGCCGCACGAGCCTCGCCAGGAGCCTCCAGCCACCGGCCCAGCCATGTTCGCAGCGCCGCAGCACCGCCCGTCGGGGGCGACAGCACGCGCTCCAGCTCTGGCAGACTCCGCAACAGCGACACCACCTCGTGGAGCTCCCGCAGGCCCACGAGTGCGTGGAATGGGGTGAGCGCCAGAATCAGCTCGGGCTTCGGGGAGGCGTCGCGGTAGCTCCGCTGGCGCGCCCCTCGAGGGATGCCGGCGGCCTCTTCCCGCGCGAAGCCGGCACGGGCCTGCACGGCGTTCGGATGGACCTGGATGGAGAGCGGTCGAGACGCCGACAATATCTTGAGCAGGTAGGGCAGCTCCGTGTCGCCGAGCCAATCGGTGAGCGGCACCTCATCCGCTTCTCCAATGACGGTGGCCGGCGCGAGTGGATGGGCACCGAACCACGCCTCAGCGATGGTCTGTGGATCGGTAATTCGCAAGAGGTCGGCGATGATGCGTCGCGAGCCCCAGTCATAGCGACGGATGGCGGGGCGGAGGCGAGCAACAGGGGAAGCCAAGCGGCCTCGGGGGTGGGGGTTTCATGGCCCAAGTGTTGGGAGCGGAGCCATCAAGCGTTGCTGGACTTTACCCAACCCGCTCCAGACCGGTCAATCCACCCCGAGGTGAACCCGAGGCCATCCAGCAGGCGGTGGATTCCACTCTTCCATGCCCCAGGCAATCGCCGAGACCGCCCCACGGGCGCCCAGGCCACGTTCATCGCGCCGCACGAGCCATCTGCGCGCGGCTGGCCGCTGGGTGCGGGTCTGGCGGCTCAGCTCAGGGCAGCCCCTTCTGCCGCGTCCCGATCCGCACGGATGGCATCGTTCCGACTCGCCTCCAAGGCGAGCAGATAGTCGGGCGTGACGTTCCCGGTCACGTACTGCCCGGAAAAGACCGAGTCCTCGTAGGTCTCGATTTCCGGATTTCCATCTCGTGCCGACGCCACAAGGTCGTCGAGGTCCTGGTAGATCAGCCAGTCAGCACCGATGGCATCTTGGATCTCGGTCTCGGTGCGCTGGTGTGCGATCAGCTCCGCCGCCGCCGGCATGTCAATGCCGTATACATTCGGGTACCGAACCGGTGGTGCCGCCGACGCAAAAGACACGGAGCGCGCCCCCGCATCCCGGGCCATGCGGATGATCTCCTTGCAGGTGGTTCCCCGAACGATCGAGTCATCGACCAGGAGCACATGCTTGTCCCGAAACTCCAGCGAGATGGGGCTCAGCTTCTGGCGAACCGACTTTCTGCGCACCGCCTGGCCCGGCATGATGAAGGTGCGCCCGATGTAGCGGTTTTTGATGAAGCCCTCCCGCAGCTTTACGCCCAGGTGGTAGGCCACCTGCAGCGCGGCCGTACGACTCGTATCGGGCACGGGAATGACCACATCGATGTCGTGGTCGGGCCGCAGCTTCAGGATCTTTCGGGCCAGCGAGTCGCCCATCCGAAGGCGGCTCTTGTAGACCGAGATCCCATCCATGATGGAGTCGGGACGAGCAAAGTACACAAACTCGAAGAGGCACGGATGCCGCACCTCGGGACGAGCCACCCGACGCGTGTGGAGGGTTCGATCACGGACATCGAAGACCAGTGCCTCGCCGGGCTTCACATCCGCCACGAAGCGGAAGTCAGACGCGGCGATGGCCACCGACTCGGAGGCCACCATGAGCTCGGGTCCATCGGGCGTGTCCCGCAGTCCATAGCAGAGGGGACGGATGCCATACTTGCCGCGAAAGGCCACGAGCCCAAAGCCCGGAACGATGGCCACCGTGGCGTAGGCACCCTCGCACCGTCGATGCAGGGCTTCCACCGCCGCAAACACGTGCTCCGGCTCCAGCCGGCCGATCACTTGCCGACTGAGCTCGTGGGCGAAGACGTTCAACAGGATCTCGGAGTCCGAGCTCGTGTTCAGGTGGCGTCGTGCCTCGTCTCGAAGCTCCCGCTTGAGCACATCTGCATTGGTGAGGTTGCCGTTGTGCCCAAGCGCGATCCCGTACGGGGAGTTGACATAGAAGGGCTGAGCTTCATGCCAGCTGGCCGTACCGGCCGTGGGGTAGCGAACGTGTCCGATGCCCAGGTTCCCAACGAGGGTTCGCATGTGCCGGGTGTGGAAGACATCCCGTACGAGTCCGTTGTCCTTGCGCAGGAAGATCTGTCCACCCGCTGTGGTGGCGATGCCCGCCGCATCCTGTCCGCGATGCTGCAGAACTGTGAGCGCATCGTAGATGCGGGTGTTCACCAAAGAGGTACCAGCGATTCCGACAATGCCACACATGGTTCACCCACGAAAATGGCCATGAAATCGAATGTCAGGGCCAGGAGGTCTACTGTCGACCCTGCGAGGCGCCGACATATCCCGCCGTCTCCCGTCACAGCAAGCATGACAAGACACCGGAACACAGCCGACACCCAATCGAAGCGCGCCGCCCGGCTACCGTTGCTGCAGCTCCAGCTCCCGTGCGGTTCCGGGGGCCAGATTCACCACCTGCCGCCCCACCCGCACAAGGGGTCCGGCAAACCCCATCACGTTGTACGTACCCGCCGGCAGCTGACCGAAGTGCGCCCCTGCTGCCGAGCGGAACATGACGCTCTGATCCACCCCGGAATCCGTTTCCGAGACCGGCGCCAGAATGACCACTCCCGATGAGAGGAACTCGCCATCGGCATCCACCACCGTGACCGTGAGGGAGGCGGTCCCTCGCAATGAGATGGGGGGAAGCGAGCGGGAAGCGCCCTCCAATGTGGTGTGGATGACGCTGCGCCGGCCGGCCTGCTCAACCTCAACCCGCAGGGGCTCGCCAATCGGCAGGTCGATCCGCAGCTCGCCTTGCCGGCTGCAGGAGCCCGTGCCCATGACCCGACCCGGCGCGTCCAGTGCGTGTCGGAACCGCACGGTGCACGGCTTCTCGTCGGTGAGAAGTCGGGCCGTTCCATGCACGGGCACACGCTCCAGACCATCGATGGGCGACGACAGACTGACCAGCTGGACCACATCCACTCCCGGCTCCACGTGCACCGACGCAAAGCGTTGGCTCGCCAGGATCTCGCTGGCGTCCGGACCGCACAGACATCTGTAATGCCCACCATCCGCCGCAATCCGACAGCTCTGCTGCACGGTGGCCTCAGGGTCATCGACGCTCCATGCGCAGACGGGCTCCTCCTCTCGGCGG
>CAJWOS010000341.1 GCA_913044235.1 uncultured Pseudomonadota bacterium | reverse complement strand
TGTGCTTGAGTCGAGCGACGACTGCCGGAATGCTGACTGCAGGGGGCGCGACGGCCACATCGACTTGGACGGCGTCTACCAGGGCAGCGCGAAGAGCGCGAGCCAAGGTGTCTGCGGCGGCTGGACCGAGATTCATCTTCCAGTTGCCGGCGATGAACGGGCGTCGAGGCATTGGGGGCTCCTGTTCTGTTGCACGACGAGTGCGAGAGTGTAGATACGGCGGGCCCATGGATCGGTGCATGAGTGCCGATAAGTTTGTTTGAGTGGGTGCGGACAAGCGAAGCCGCACCCTCGGCCGGTAGGAGCCAAGGGTGCCTCTCCGCCGAGTGCAGCGCTATCGCTGTGCGTCTCGAATGGCCTTGATTCCGGGGAGCTCGCGCCCCTCCAGGTACTCCATCGAGGCACCACCACCGGTGGACACGTGCGCGATTTGGTCGGCAAGGTCGAACCGGGCCACAGCCGCTGCGCTGTCACCACCTCCGACTACGGTGAAGCCCGAGGAGGCTGCGAATGCCTTTGCCACGGCGTGCGTCCCACCCGCGAAGGCATCGACTTCTACGAAACCGAGTGGTCCGTTCCAGAAGAGTGTGCGCGCAGCACCGAGGCGCTCACACCAGTCGGCGGCCGTTTCGGGGCCGATGTCGAGACCCATGAGGTCTTCTGGAATGGTGAGCATTGGCTCGGCGTCCATCGCGGCATCCGGCGCAGGTGCAACCACGTGGTCTGTGGGCAGCAGCAACTCTACGCCACGTTCTTCGCAGCGCTCCATCACGCGCTTTGCGAGAAGGAGCTTGTCTGCTTCCACCTTGGAGGCGCCGACAGCATCACCGCGGGCTGCCATCAGAGTGTAGGCCATCGCGCCACCGACGTAGATTACATCGCAGCGACGGGCGAGAGACTCCAAAACACCAACCTTGTCAGACACCTTGGCCCCGCCCAGCACGGCGTGGAACGGACGCTCGGGCTGATTGGTGAGCTTCGACAGCTCCGCCAGCTCGCGCTCGATGAGCAGTCCGACAGCCTGTTGCGAACAGTGGCTCACAACACCCGAGATGGATGCGTGTGCACGATGCATCGCGCCGAAGGCGTCATTGACGTAGATGTCTGCCATCCGGCCGAGACCGGCGGCAAATGCATCGCCGTTCTTCTTCTCGCGAGAGTCAAAGCGCAGGTTCTCGAGCACCAGAATCCCACCGGGAGGAAGGTCTTTGGCCACCTGCTCCACACCGGCGCCGATGGTATCTGGGCTGAAGAGGATCTCGGTCTCGAGAAGCTTCGCGAGATGCCCAGCGACCGGCTCCAACGAGAGTGCGGACTTGCGCTTGCCGCTGGGACGACCCAGGTGGCTGCACAGCACAATCCGGCAGCCGCGTTCACGGAGCCACTGGATCGTCGGCAGCGCCGCACGGATGCGCGTGTCATCGGAAACCGCCCCATCGGCGAGTGGAACGTTGAAGTCCACTCGCACCAGGACTGCATCGCCGTGATTTACATCCAGGTCGGCGAGCGTTGGAAGGGTCATCCCTGCTCCAATGAAGCCAGCTTGTGGACGAGGTCGATCATCCGGCAGGAAAAGCCCCACTCGTTGTCGTACCAGCTCAGCACTTTCGCTGTGTGGGTTCCCACCACCTGAGTCAGGGGAAGGTCGGCCACCGAAGAGTATGGGTTGCCAACGAGGTCGGAAGACACGATCGGTGCATTCGACACGGCAAGGACACCCTTGAGCTCGCCCTCAGCAGCTTCCGTGAGGGCGGCGTTGATGGCTTCGGCGGTGACGGGTTCCCGAGTGTTCACGATGAGGTCGACGAGAGACACGTTCGGCGTAGGGACCCGAATGGCCATGCCGTTGAGCTTGCCCACCAGCTGGGGAAGCACCAGACCGACAGCCTTTGCGGCTCCTGTGCTGGTCGGCACGATGTTGGCCGCTGCAGCACGGGCGCGGCGCATGTCCTTGCTGTGTGGTGCGTCGAGGAGGCGCTGGTCCATCGTGTAGCTGTGCACGGTCGTCATGAGTCCGTTTTCGATGCCAAACACCTTGTCCAGGACCTTGGCGACGGGAGCGAGACAGTTGGTGGTGCACGATGCGTTGGAGACGATCCGGTGCTCGCTCTCGAGGAGGTGGTCGTTGACACCCATCACCACAGTGAGGTCGGGGTCGACGGCGGGTGCGCTGATGATCACGCGCTTGGCACCGGCTTCGAGGTGCTTTGCGGCATCGGGACGCTTGCGGAAAGCACCGGTGCATTCCAGCACAACATCCACGTTGCGCTCGCTCCACGGAAGGTTGGAGGGGTTGCGCTCGGCCGAGGTGGGGATGAACGTACCGCGGACTTGGATGCCTCCCTCGACTGCTTCGACGCCTTCGAACCGTCCGTGAACGGTGTCGTATGAGAGCAAGTGTGCGAGGACCTCGTCGCTGGTCAGATCGTTGATGTGGACGATCTGGATCTCGGGATCGTCCCAAGCTGCGCGAAGGACACAACGGCCGATTCGGCCAAAACCATTGAGTGCGACACGGACTGGCATCGGTGATTCTCCTGTACTCGTGGGAATGTTGAGCGGAATGGGGGGCGCGACTCGCTTTTTGTTCGCTGTGTGCTCCGCCACGAGGCGGCGGGGTTAACACGAGCCGCGCAGTCCATCGCGTGACGGCCCTGTGCCCACGGTCAGATGGACCAATATTTCGACCCTCCATTGACCGGCTCTACGCATGCCTCTGTTGGTAGCCAATGTTCCCTGGCGCGGAGAAGGCCAGGATCCAACCCCAGAAATTGCCCGCCGCCTCGGTGTTTCCGACACCGACGTGTCGGAGCATCAGTTGTTGAAGCGCTCTGTCGATGGCCGACGTCGTCCGCCAGTGTGGCAGGCGAACTACCGGGTAGTCCTTTGCTCGGCGGAAGCAGAGGCGCGTTGCCTCACGCGCAAGATCCACGGTGTGCGACCGTTTCGGGAACGGGATGAGTCTCGCTGGGGAGACAGTCGTACGGCGCCGGTAGAGACTTGCTCATCGACGGTGCGACCGATCGTGGTTGGTGCGGGACCCGCCGGCCTGTTTGCGGCTCTGGCTCTCGCTGAAGCAGGTGCAAAGCCCATTCTCGTTGAGCGGGGTGGGCCGGTGGAAGACCGGCACCACGATGTGCGACGATTTTGGAGGCATGCAGAGCTGAATCCTGAGTCCAATGTGGTGTACGGCGAAGGCGGCGCCGGGGCATTTTCAGACGGCAAGATCTACACGCGGCGTCGGGATGGCGACCTCGGTTGGATCTTTCAGCGGTTTGTGGACTTTGGGGCCAGTCCTGAGATCTTGGCGGAAGGCTGGGCGCACCTCGGCACCGATCGCATCCGAGCGATCCTGCCGGTTCTGCGACAGCGACTCCTCGACCTGGGCACGGAGGTTCACTTCCACACCACGGTGGCTGATCTCGTTGTGCACAACGGTCGCTGTGTGGGTGTTCAGACCACGGATGGCCGCTCATTTACGGGAAGCGTTGTGCTTCTTGCGACGGGTCACAGTGCTCGAGACGTGTGGGAGTTCCTCGCAGCGGTCGGTGTGCGGATGGAGCAGCGCCCCATCCACATCGGTGCCCGCATCGAACATCCTCAGAAGCTGATTGACCTCGCCCGGTATGGTGCACCTCGAGGCGACTTGCCGCCGGCTTCGTATCGACTCACATCCAATCCACCCAAACGCGCTGGAACGCGGTCGACCCGTCGAGCCCATACATTTTGTATGTGTCCAGGCGGTACCATCGTGGGCGCGACAAACCATCCTGGGCGGGTGGTGGTCAACGGGATGAGCTACTCGAAGAGAAAAGCGTTCTGGGCAAACAGTGCTGTGGTGACCGAGGTGTTTCCTGAAGACTACGGCGAGGACGATCCACTGGCCGGAACACGCTTCCAAGACGCCATCGAACAAAGGGCGTTCGAGATCGGAGGCGGTGCGTTTCGAGCGCCAGCCCAGCGAGTAACGGACCTCTTGGCGGGGCGCGCATCGACCGAGCTGCCGCGCACGAGCTACCCGCTCGGCGTGCTGCCGTGTGACTTACGTGCGGTGCTCCCGACTCCGATTCTGGATGGCATGGTGGCGGCGATCCGCCACTTCCACCGGAAGGTGCCGGGTTTTGCCGGTAGCGACGCGATTCTCATCGCGCCCGAGACCCGAACGACCGCTCCGCTGCGCATTCTTCGAGACCCCAACCTTGAGGCGGAAGGACTTCCCGGTCTGCTTCCGATCGGCGAAGGCGCCGGCTATGCTGGCGGGATCATCAGCGCCGCACTCGACGGCCTCCGCGCGGCACAGTCCGTGGCAGCCCGGTATGGGCAATCCGCTTGAGCTTCGCAGACTCCGGGCTGGGTCCACGAGGCTCAAGCGGCTGGGCTCAGCGGAATTTTGCGTCGATGCTGCCGTCTTTCGAAAGAGTCAGCTGTGCGCGCACCTCAGCTCCGGCGTCTCGGCCCGCACAGTCCGTCTTGTCGACGGTCCACTGTACCGTAGCCACCTTGTCGGACTCCGCTGGCTCCATGGTCCACTTGCCCGACTCGATGCACTCCATCTTCTCTTCATCGAACTCGACCCATGCTTCGGCCTTCCAGGTATTGTCGGCCGCAAAGGTCATGGCGTCGTATTTGAACTTTGCGCCGCCCGTATCGGCGGGGCTGAAGTTGCGGAGGGTTGACTTGAGCAGCTTGCCGCCAAACTTTTTGCTGGCGGCATCATCGGGAGTGGTCGGCACAGCGGCAGCCGGAGCCGACTCGGACGGGGGAGGGGACTTGTCCTTCTTTTTCTTGCCGGCAAGTGCTGGACCGGCCACGAGCAGGGCCAACGTGGTCATGGTTACAAGTGTGGACTTCATGGGATCTCCGATGGTCGAACCGATACATCGGGCGCCGATCCCAACCTCGAAATGTCGGGGGACCGCGATGTTGCGCCCTGCGCGCACCATTGTATCGGTTCGGGCCCGGTACGCGAGTGGTGCACGCCGCTTTTGTGAACCTCTGTGGGACGAACCGAAAGGCACCACAGGGATGTATCTCGCGAGACCCATCTTTTGTTCCGGGACGGAGGCTTGCGCGTGACCGGCCGGGCGCTGCGGCGCGGATGCATCATCGCAGCGGTCTACGCCTTGTTGGCGGGCGTCTTGCTTGCGCCGCTGGTGTTGCAGCTTGGAAGTGTGGTGCCGGGAGCGCCGCGGTCCGATGTCTGGAACTCGCTCTGGTCCTATTGGTTTGTGGCGGACTCGCTTTCCTCTGGCGAGCTCCCCTGGCACACGAAGCTGCTGGATCATCCACGGGGTGGCGTGCTGTTTGTGGCCGATCCGCTTGGGGCCTTGTTGGCGTTTCCATTTGTGCGATGGTGGGGCGTTGCAGGAGCCTACGGTCTCGTCGTGTGGTTCCGAATCGGACTGTTGGGCACGGTCACCCACTGGCTTGCGGAGGAGATCCGCGAACAGCCGACCGGTGACCCGTGGGTCCCTGCCGTTGCGGGTGTTTCGATGATGACGTCGGCAGTCGTGGTCTCCGGGCTGCACAACGGAACCTCCGAGGCGCTCGCCCTCGCCCCCATCGTGCTCGCCAGCGCCACCGCGATGCGTGCGATTCGGACGGGGTGTCTGTGGTGGGGGCTTGGCAGCGCGCTGATGCTCATCGTCTCCACGCTGGCGAGTGGATATGCGGCCGTCTTGGCGTTTGTGTTTGTGGGAAGCCTCACGTTGTTTGTGCCTCGGCGGCGGTCGATGCGTGAAGAGCTGCGGGTTCGCATCGGCATCATTGGGCTTGGACTGGCCGGTGCGTTGCCGCTCGCGATGGCCGTGGTGAGAGCAGCATCAGCGCCAGGAAACCTGGTGGGGATCAAGCATTCGATGGAGCTCTCGCTGGTCCGACGCACCACCGGACCGGCCGATCCCTGGGTGTACTTCCGTGGCTTCGACTTTCGCAGTCCGGACTTTCGTGCGATTTCCCGGTACGGAGAGGACTTCATCCACTGTACGTACATTGGCTGGGTGCTGTTGGCGGTCGTTGCCATGGGCGTGTGGACCCGGCGCGAGCACCTCCGAAGTGTGCGCTGGATCTGGGTGGCGGGTGGCGTGACCTTCCTCCTCAGCTTGGGACCCGTCATCGTGCATGAAGGATTGGCGTGGGTCTTTCTCGACGATCGAGTGTGGCCTATGCCCTACCTACTGCTTGAGAGGCTTCCAGGACTGGGCTCCTTGTCGCTGCTCTGGCGACTCGGTGCGGGGCCGGCACTCGGGGGTGCGCTTCTCGCAGCTTGGAGCCTGCAAGGACGCAAGCCAGTCTGGGCAATCACGACCGTTCTTCTGGTGATGTTCGAAGCGCTGTGGGTCGCTCCGACTGGTGGAATGCCCGCCTTCACTGATGCACGGGTCCACAGTGCTTTGGTCGCTCTCCGGGATGCGCCGCCGGGTGCGGTCTTGAACCATCCGGTTGTCGGGGGACGGGCGTATTTGCACGAACAGACGACCCACGGGATGCCGCTCGCGGCACGGCTCAACTTTCCCAACAATGGTGTGGGGAAGGCGGTCTGGGAGGCGGCTCGACGGTCCACGGCGATGGACGACGTCGAGGGCCGCAAAGCGGTCCAGGCCACGGCAGAGCAGATGGGGGTTCGATACGTGGTGCTCCACGAGGATCCCTTGGCGGCTCCCGACATGTATGACCATGCAGCGGAGGTGCTCCGGCGGCGCTTTCCTGCACTGCCCAGTGGCGGTCCGAGGGCGCACCAGGGACCACTGGCGGAGGATGTTGTGGTGCTGCGGCTGTTCTGATCGGCATCCCACACCGGTGGATGTCGCGATAAGGCGGCCGACGAGCGGAACCGTCGATGGAGGAGGGCCGGCTTGAGTGCACTCGTGCGACAGGATTCGACCGTGATCGGCGGACGCTTTGCGGCGCCCCGCGGTCTCGATGGCCTGGAAGGTCCACCGGGACGCTTGCCATTCCTGGGAATGACCCTCGAAGAGCGGCAGCAGCGGGCGTTTCTAGAGTGTGGTGTTGATGTTGCGGAGGGTGTGATTGGCCGTACGGACGCGACGGACCACGAGGACCGGTTGCGGTTGTTGGTGCGCGAAGATGTAGCCATTGGTCAACTGGCCGTGCGGCGTCTACTGGAGCGGGCGCGGTCGGAGGGCTGCGATCTGGCCTGGCGAGCATCGGGTCGCGTGGGAAATATCGCCAGCGAAGTGGCCCTCGGGTTTCCCGACGAGCCCTGGTTGGTGGCTCTGCAGCCTGGGTCGGCGGCCACTCTGGACCGGATCGCGGCGTGCACCACGGTCGAGATCGAGGTCGATGAGCGCCTCGTCGAGTTTCCACTGCCACCCGGTCAGTTTGAAGCCGATGTGCTCGAGCTGCCGCTCAGCGAGTCGTTGGTGCTTCCATGTGGGCATTGGGCACAGCTGCTCTGGGCGAATCTCCTGGGCATGGGACCGTTCCTGTATCGCACGCTGGGTGGACGGAATGTGGTCGAGATGGGGGTGCGTGTCGCGCGAGCCATCGTGCGGGCGCGGTCCACCGATCCCGCTCGAGTGATGGCCACGTATTTGCGCACGGGCGATCAGTGCCGAATTCATCCATCCGCGATCGTAGAGTCGAGCTGGCTCGCCGATGGCGTGGAGGTCGGCCCCAATGCGGTCGTGCGCGGGTCGATCCTCTCCGAAGGTGCCACAGTCGAGCCGCTCGCCATCGTGGAGGGCTCCGTGCTTGGTACGCAGGCCACGGTGCAGCGACAGGCGATGGTGAAGTACTCCGTGATCGGTTCGCGTGCCCACGCTGCGGGCGACATGCAGCTTGGTGTGTTGGATCGTGGGGCGGCGCTGAAGAAAACGGCGGCCTTGCTCATCGACTGGATGCTGGGAATTTTACGTAGCTTG
>CAJWOS010000340.1 GCA_913044235.1 uncultured Pseudomonadota bacterium | reverse complement strand
TGTCGCCGGCTTCATGGCGGCCTCGGTATTCTGCGGCATTGCCGCTAGCCTGGAGCAGATGGTGCTGTTCCGCCTGCTTCAGGGGCTGTTCGGCGCCTCCTTGGTGCCGCTGTCGCAAGCCGTGCTGCTCGATTCCTATCCGAAGGAAAAGCACGGCTCGGCGATGGCGCTGTGGGGCATGGGAGTCATGGTGGGCCCCATCCTGGGCCCGACGCTCGGCGGCTGGCCGGGGGACGACCTCTCCGCGCCGTACACGAGCTCGGCGCCCAACACCGGCCAGGGTGCAGTGGGGTCGGCCTCGTAGGCTTCGAGCGTGGCCCGCATCGTCTCCACCGGGATGCCGCGGAAGAAGTTTTGAAGGTCCTTGCCTGACTGGTCGACGTACGATCCCCAGAGGGCCTGCACACGACCCTTCTTGTCCACAAGTACACCTCCGGTGGAGCCCGCAGCCGCTCCCGGGGTGAGCACGCGACTGTTGGTCTCTCGAAACGAAGGAGTGCGGGGCAGGCGCATGTACAGTGCCTCAACCGCCTCAATCCGAGTCGGCTGGCTCACCACCGCGTGGTCCCGGTCCAGCCCCACATGGAAGACCCTGCTCCCTTCGACTGCGGGCTTCATCGAGAGCTCTGCCGACTGCAAGGGTGCACCAAGCAACAGCGTGGGGTCGTAGCGAACCAATGCGAGGTTGCGGGCTGGATGCACCCAGACCACTTGCGCAGGGAGCTCGACCGATCCGCCCACCACGATGCGTACGTCGCCGAGTGTGATGGGAACAGTGTCTCGGTCCACCATCACCAGACCCTTTGCGGCGTCGACCACCAACCCGGTCCCGCGGAAGTCCACCCCATGCACCCCGCTCACGCGGAACGGGATGTCGAAGTCCACGGTGACCAACGAGGCGGCCACCCGGTTGGAAGTGCGGTCCACCCCCTGCGGGAGAGACACCGAGACGGGCTCGGGAGCGATGGTGGTCTCGGGCGCACTCACCGGCTCGCACGGCCATGCACCGCTCGCAGGATTGCGCCGGCACAGTTCCGTCGAAAACCAACGGCGGTCCATTTCCACCACCGAGAGCACCACGCGGTTCGGATCGTTGGCGCTGAACCAGCGAACCGGTACCCGAGCACCATCGGGCACGGATGACACCAGCGCAGCAAGCGTCTCCACATCCGATACCGCTTGTCCTGCAAACTCCGTCAATACTGCACCGGTGGGTATGCCGGCGCCCCCCAAGACAAACCCACGGAACGCAACGTAGACCCCACCGAGAGGCAGGCTGAGCGTGCGGGATTTCTGGTACGACAGGTCGTGGAGCGTGCCCCCGCCGAATGCCAGGTAATGCGTGGGTGTAATGGCGTGCAGGTCGCGCACGATGGGCTTCAGATCCACCGCCTCGCCACCGCGGATCACGGAGAGCGACACGGGCTCTCCGATGCTCGCATCGAGCGCCGCTTCGAGGGGAACAAACGACGCTACCGGTGTTTCGTTTACCGTGGTGAGGATATCACCAGGCTGCAAAACACCATCTCCAGGGCCTTCTCGCTGCACCTGCTTCACCACCAGCAGGCCGGTCCCGCCCGGAAACGTCTCTCGCAGGCGAGTCTCGGCTGCACCAGTCAGCCCGAGACGCGCCAGCTCGCCAAAGGGCCGATGCACAAAAGAGGTCTGCAGGGTGCCCCGAGGCACCTGCTCTCCCGACTGGATCCGCTCGACCGCATGCATCACCCGATGAAGCGGCAGGAAGAAAGACGCCGCACTGGCCCGATTGGCTCCAGCGTTCAGCGCGACCACTCTGCCGCGGGCATCGATGACCGGCGACCCCGACGAGCCACCCGAAGTCGAGGACGCCGACTGATAGTAAAACGTGTTGAAATCGTTGTAGCGCCCCACGCCGTATTCGGGGGCACTGCGGTCCAGACGCGCGATGGTGCCGGACAGGATGCTGATCTTCTCTCCAGCATCGTTGCCGATGATGCGTACCTCGGCACCCACCTTTGCCCCATCGGGGTCGAGTTCCAGCTCGGCGAGCTCCATGAAGCGCACCGCCGCCGGATCGAACCGGTAGATCCCGAAGTCATGCACCGGGTCAAAGTAGATGGGGTCGAGGGCCACCTCTTCATTGTTGAGGAACACCGCTTCGGCACTTGTGGGGCCGGGCGAGACCACATGCCGATTGGTGAGAATGAGTCCACGTTCAGCATCGATGACAAAACCAGTAGCAACGCTGTTCCCCGCGCTGCCCGTGTCAAACGCACGGACCGAGTCGATGCGAATCGAGACCACGGCTGGCGTGGCCCGCTCCAAGACTTCCCCCCAGTCTGCCGCCGACACATCTGCCGATCCGGCCTGCGTGGTCATCGGTGCCGATGCGCCGAGCGCGATGCACGAAGCCCAAGCGAAGACGGGACGACAAAGCCGGCGCCTGATGCTCCCCTGGCGGCTCGCTGCTTCACGGGGGGGCTGCGAAAGGTCGAGGAGGGCAAGACGGTTCATGTGGCGTTGCTCCCGTGCACAAGCCCCCGGGGAGCCATTCGGAGCCCACTCGTAGCCGCTTTCCCTGCCCACCGGAACCAGCACCCCCTCAGAACGCGAGCTGCATCCAAAGTCGAGCCGTGTTGTTGTCGGCGGCGGCACCCGAAGGTTCCATCCTGTGGAGATAGGCAAGACCTGCGCGCACCGCATCGTTCCCACCATGCCAGGTGAGTCCACCCTGAACTTCCGCGACGTCCCCGTTGTCGTCGAAGTCGCGGTTGTCATCAAAGGTGGTGTAGCGAACGTAGGGCTCCAGCATCCATACGGAATACCCGAGCTGGTAGGCCATTCCCATCCGCCGGGTCTGGGCGAGTATCGACGGCATCACGATGTCGGAATCCTGCGGCTCGATGGTCGCGAGGTTCACTTCAGACAGCAGCGCGAGTCCGTTGAGGCGGAAGATCGCATCACCTCCGAAGCCCGACTCCTTGGTGCCCAGGTCGTTGTTCGACCAGTAGTTCCCCGCGAGGCCGATGGTGGCTCCTTTCACACGCCCCCAGGTGCGGTACACGTTGCCGGGTCCGAACACGAGGTCCAGGCGCGTGGCCATGAGCTTGCCGGGGTTGTCATCGCCGAAGAGGTCTCCATTCCCATTGAACAGGCCGGCGCGAACGCGCGCCTTGAAGCCATCACCGTCGGCGTCTCCCGTTCCGTAGTCGGCCGTAATTCCGACGTCTCGACCGGGAACCATGCGGACCGACCCAACCGCCCGATCTCCCGATGCAAGCTGGCTTGCGCTCATCAAGAAGTCGCGGCTCACCGGCACCTTTTGCACTCCCCCCGTGAGCCAGAGACCCTTGACCGGCTTGTAGCTCGCTTCCGCGGTAATGAGCTGGATGCTCGCGCTGGGGGGCGGATCGACGGCATCGAAGCCCGACGAAAAGCCCATGGTGATGTCGTACTTGATGTTGTCTTCTTTCGCGACCAGTCCAATCCGTGCCCGGCGGAGCTTGAAGCCAAAGTCGTCTTCCGGATCGCCGTAGCCAGCCGGGTCAGTGATGGGATCCACGTCTTGGTCCCACAGCGTGAACACCGACTGAATCAGCCCCGTGGGGGTCGGCATGGGAAGGGTTGATCCGTCATTCTGCCGAGGCGCCGCACGGTCTTTCTTCTTCCCCTTCGCGCCCGCGGGGAGATGAACCAGGGCAAGCCCGGCAAGAAGGCTGATGGAAGCAGCACGACGGGGAGAGTGGAGCATACGCAACCTCGTGGACCTGGGCCTGAATAGCCACTATTGTCCATCTGTACGGTCCGTCCAACAGGCACGTCAAATCCACCGCAAGTCACGCTCTGCGACCTGTGGAAGCCGGTTCCACTTCCGGGAAAACTCGATGCCCCGTCTTCGCCTCTTCCTTCGCGCCCGCTCGAGTACACTGCTGCTCGGTTCGGTGGGCATCTTTCTGGTCTCAGTATCGTGCAAGACGGAGAAAAGCACCTGGGCGAGTGCCTACCAGATCGAGACCCTTAGCCAGGGGATCGGCGGCCCAAAGGCCACCGCACGCCCTGGTGACTTCGTGCTCGAAAATGATCGGATCCGGCTGGCCATCCTGGGGGCTCGGAACAGCCTCGGCCCCCACACGTCCGGGGGAAGCCTGATCGATGCCGACCTGCAGCGGAACGACCCACGGTTTGCTCAAGGGCGCGGACTGGATCAGCTCGCAGAGGTCTTTCCAACCGTGAACCTCAATGTGGCCACAATCGACGAAGCGGTGGGCGAGGTCGCAATCTTGTCGAAGGGAGGGCCCGACGAGCCGGCCGTGATCTGCACCATCGGTCCGGAGATGAGCTTCATCACTCTGCTCGATGCGTTGTGGGCGTTGCAGTGGATTGGCGAGCGTCCATACTTCCACCTGCGTACGGACTACATCCTCGAGCCGGGGCAGGCTGCGGTGCGCATCCGCTCCACTGCGCTGTTTGAGGACAACCCCACCTGTGCCGACAGCCTCGACATGTCGATACCGGCGGAGACCGTCTCCGGAGACGGCAACCTGCCGGTGCTCGACCTTGCGCTGGGAGGCGAAGGCGGCGGCGGACTGGCCTTCGGAGACTTCTACCTCCAAGGTGGGAGCGTGAACGTGTTCACGCCAGGGGTCGGCTTCGACGAGGAAACCTACGTGCAGGAGCTCATCGAATCGGGCGCAAACACGTTCACCGAGCCCATTCGCGTCCCCTTTCTCGCTGGCACCGCAGATCGCCTGAGCTACGCACTCCTCAACGACACCGGCAATATTTACGTCCCGATGTTCAACACATCGCAGACCGTGGCGGTGGGTGCCGGAGTGGACGGAGATGGCTCCGTCGGCCGGTTCTCGTCCGCAGACGGTCCGTTCCACTACGACCGCTGGTTTGGAATCGGACAGGGCGACGTCGGTAGCGCAGCCGCAGCGGTCTGGGAGGCGACCGGACGCTCAGTGGGAAGCATCGCCGGGCACGTCGTCGAGCAGACCACCGGTGTACCCTTGTCTGGTGTGCGGGTGTTCGTCTACGAATCGGGCGCCGAGGCGCCGTTTCTGGAGTGGACCACCGATGTGGGAATGGATGCCCAGCCCGATGGCTCGTTCGCAGGAGATCTACCACCCGGTGAGTACGAGCTGATGGTCCACGGCGTCGGTCGCCCCGACAGCGAGCGCGTGCCGTTCAAGATTCAGGCCGGAGATCAGCTCTCAGCCGTGCTCGAGTCTCCTCGACCCGGCACCGTCTACTTCGAGGTGACCGATGAAACCGGGGAGCCGGTCCCATCAAAGGTCACCCTCTTTGCTGCAAGCGACACGCCGTCTCCCCGCGACCCGGTTCTGGGCGATGGCTTCATCGGGGGCAATCCGGCACAGGTGATCTTCACGGCCGATGGCATTGGTGAGGTGGTGCTGCCGCCCGGCCGGTACCGCGCGGTCGCCAGTCGCGGCGTCGAATATGAGCTGGACTGGACCGAACCCTTCACCGTCGGAGACGACACTGCCACCAACCTGCGGCTCCAAGTCGAGCGCAGTGTCGACACGTCTGGCTGGATCAGCGGCGACTTCCATGTGCACACCTTCCGGAGCCATGACACCGGGGTGGACCTGCACACACGGGTCATCACCATGGTGGCTGAGGGCGTAGAGTACGTGACGTCCACCGACCACGATGCAATCACTGACTACGGCCCCCCAATCGCTGACCTCGGACTGCAAAACTGGGTCCGCTCCGCCATCGGTCTCGAAGTCACCACCATCGAGGTCGGACACTACATGGGCTGGCCACTGATGATGGACCACCTCGCCGACCAGGGCGGCGCGTTCGACTGGACGGGCCTCACCCCCATCGAGATCGTCGACCAACTCAAGGACCTCGGCCCGCCGAGCGGAGACGAGCCGCTGATGGTCCTGGCCCATCCACGCGACGGTATCTTCGGCTTGTTCGACCAATATGTGATGAATCCGTACCAGGAAGATGGTGGAGACGTGGCGCTCGGCACGAGCACGCTCAACGCCCTGTCCGGGAACCGCCTGCTCGAACCCCAAAACTTCACCCTCGAGTTCGATGCGATGGAAGTCTTTCTCGGGAAGCGACTGGAGGTCATCCGTACCCCCACCGCGCCCGAAATGGCTGCATACAAAGCCGGCGACAATGTCGACGAAGTCGACATTTTAATGCGCACCCTCGACGAGCAGTTCGACCTTGAGGAAGGCACCTACACTCTCGGCTACGGCTGGGAGGGTGTGGTGGACGACTGGTTCACACTGAACAACCTCGGGTATCGAATCACTGCCCTCGGCAACTCCGATACTCACGGAACCACTTCGGTCGAGGCAGGCTGCCCGCGCAACTTCGTGATGGCAGACTCCGACCAGCCTGGGTTCGTCTCTCCTGCCGCGGTCGCACAAGCCGTGAAAGAAGGTCGGGTTGTGGCGTCCTACGGTCCCTTCATCCGGTTTTACGCCAATGGAGATGAACGCATTGGGCCTGGGTCGGACATTTCGGGGGCGGAAGTGGAGCTTTCCATCGAGGTCCAAAGCCCCGGCTGGATTCCCATCGATCAGATCGAGCTGTATGAAAATGGCCGCTTGATCGAGGTGTGGAACGAAGAGGCGATCGATAACGCCGGTGTGGTCAAGTTTTCCGAACGCGTGACCGTTACCCCGGAGGAGGACAGCTGGTACGTCGTCATCGCAAACGGTGGCGCCGACCTCTCGCCCGTCTTCACTCCCGTAGAGTTTCCCCCCCTGTTTTTGGAAGACATCGTGACCGGAGCCCTTCAGGGCATCGGCCTCAGCAACTTCCTTCCAGAAGCCATCCCCATACCGCGGGCCTTTCCCATTCACCCCTACGCACTCACCAACCCGATCTGGGTGGACGCCGACAGCGACGGCACCTTCACGCCGCCTGGACTTCCGGACTGGCTCGTGGAACCTGAGGCGCCGGAGTGAACGCCACAGACGATTCCCATCGCGCCCTTCTCGCCATGCCCGCCATCGAGGCGCCCACGGCGGTGCTCGACTTCGAGACCACCGGCTTGTCGGTCGCATCCGGGGACCGGGTGTGCGAGGTGGCGGTCGTGCGCGGTCGCCCCGGAGGCGGGCGGCGGCGGAAGTTCACCCAGCTTGTGGATCCACAGCGCGACATGCCTGCGCTCGCACAGACCATTCACGGGCTGTCGGATGCCGACCTTGCTGGGCAGCCCCGATTTCCCGAGGTGCTCCCCAAGCTTGCCAGTGTGCTTCAGGGCGCGGTGCTGGTGGCCCACAATGCCCCATTCGACATCGGCTTCCTGCGCGCTGAGTGCCACATTGCGGACCAGCCGTTCCCGTCGATCGGCCCCGTTCTGTGCACGCTCGACCTCGCCCGGCACGTATATGGCTTCTCGAAGTGCAGCCTCGAAGCCCTCGCGCGGCGCACGGAGACAACCCAGTCCACGGCCCACCGGGCGCTGGCCGACACCCTCACCACCATGAAGGTGTACAGACGGATGCTCGAGGGACTCGGAGATGCCGCCGAGCGGCCCCCGACGGTGGGCGACCTGCTGGACCGAATCGGCACTCTTGCCAAGGGCGCACCGGGGCGACAGACCATCGTGCTGCGCATCCGCGAAGCCGCTCGTCAGTCCGTCCCCATCACCATCGACTACACCGACCGGTACGGGCCCGGCCCGCTCACCGTTCGTCGAACAGTATTGGTCGACCGGTTCAAGTCGCCGTACTTCGAAGGCCTGTGCCGCACCTCAGGGGAGCATCGAACCTTCCACGTGCGGCGAGTGCAGCGGATCATCGACGGACCTGCTGCACCCCCACCTCGGTAGTCGGGCTCGCTCGGGCCTTTCAGCCGTGGCGCGCTTCGAGCCAGCGCTCTGCGTCGATGGCAGCCATACAGCCGCTGCCCGCGGCGGTCACGGCC
>CAJWOS010000339.1 GCA_913044235.1 uncultured Pseudomonadota bacterium | reverse complement strand
CCTGTTGAGCTTGGCGTGCTATGGCCATGTCGTTGATAGCGACGCCCGCCAGTGCCGGGCAGGGAGTGCTGCCATGGGCCTTCTGTCCACGTTGATCATCGGACGCCAGAACGGCTTTCGGGCGCGGATTCGGCGCCGTGTCTTTGGTGCTGCATCTGCCGTTACACAGACGGACGATCCGCCGCCACCGCCTGCCGAGGCCGCGCTAGGGTTGTCCCCCGAAGCGCCCAAGAATGTGACTCCGCCCGAAGGCTACGAGGTGGTCCTTCACCGCGAAGCCCTCATGCCGGGAGGAATCACGGAAATCATCATCGCCGGCCGTGCCATCGCGGTCGCCAACATTGGCGGTACCTTCCGCGCCTCGGCAAGCTCGTGTACGCACGCAGCGCCTTGTCCGCTGGGAGAGGGCGAGCTCGAAGACGGTATCGTCACCTGCTGGGTGCACGGGTGGCAGTACGAGCTGGCCACTGGTGAGTGCCTGACGTCACCCGATGCGCCCCTTACGACCCACGATGTGCAGATCGTAGGCGATGCGGTGTGTGTGCGGATCTGAGCATTCACCGGCCGAGTCCCCCGGAGCGAAGCCACGCCGCAGTGTGACCTCTGTGGGGGCACTCGGATCGGGAGCCACCGGTGCCCCCTTGGAAGCCGCTCGACCCTCACGTTGCGCGGCCGTCGTCCGAGAACGACAAACCGCCGCTTCTCAGGAGAAGCAGCGGCTCGAGGATGCGTGGGCGCTCAGTGCTTGGTGAGGTCGATTCCGACTTCGCGCGCCCAGGTGTCGAGTGAGCGCTTGCGGAGCGTGCGCATGGCACGAGTGCTGAGACGAAGCCGCACGTAGCGGTTGCCTTCCGGCCACCAGATCCGCTTGGTCTGGAGGTTTGGAAGCTGGCGCTTCTTGGTCTTGATGTTGGAGTGGGAGACCTTGTTGGCAGTGTGCGGGCGCTTGCCGGTGAACTTGCAGATGCGAGACATGGTGAGCTTTCCTGACGGACAGATTCGGGTGGGAGCAGGCGGCCCTCGATGGGATGCACGCTCAGCAGGCCGTGTTCGCTGAGTGTTGCGGTTCGCAGGCCGCAAGGGGCGACTGCGAGCGGCGGGGCGGCGCCCTGGACTCGGCGAGAGACAACCGCGTTTAGCGGCTTGGAACCCGTCCGGCAAGTCAGAGAAGAGGTCCCAATGCACGCCGCTCCGTTGTCGGGCGGTCCTCTCAAGGGACGCCTGCTTCTGCTCTCAGATCGAATAGTCGATGATCACAACGCCCCGTTTGCGGCTCGACTCGTGCTCCGAGCCTCGACGACGCTCGTGGGCGGGCGGTTCACGGCGACGGGGCGCTTCGATATGGAGTGGGATGCGCTGCTCCCGCTCCTGCTGACGCTCTCTTCGGATCCGGTTGATGATGAAGGCGTCGAACATGCCGACTCCAGTAGACGCGGAAGTGAGAAGCGTGGGCCCGGAGGTAGTGGAGTTCGGCGAAAACGGCGCCGTTCGACTTCCGGGGGTGGACCGGCGCCCAGTCGCCTCCCACACTCGGACCGTATCGCACGTTTGGCGGGGGTGGCAACCGACTACAGCACTGTCTGACACCGGGTGGTCGTCGGAGGGACAGGAGATGCCGTTCGAGGGTGCCAACTGGTTCATCGAGCCTCCGACGGTCGCGTGGTGGCCAAGGGCCTGCGATCACATTGTGTCCACTGGAACGGACGCGGCAACCCCTGGCTTCAATCAACTTTGTTGGCAATTGTTGGAGCGTTTTCCTGCGCCAGCCGCTGAGTGGCTTCGACGAGCGCTTCATAGACGGGCACTGTGGCCGGGCGGACGGCTGCGAGCACAGCCCTGTGGTCTCGCAAGACAGCGGTTTCATTGCGGACTACTGGGCCGGTGAGGGCGGCCGATGGGCCCATTCGGACAGCATTTTCGAGGCTTCGAAGTGCAAGGGGGGCGAGCAAGGCCGGCGCATCGCCCGCCGGAACACCTGCGGCAGTCAGGACCCCGGCGGCCTCAGCGAGCAGAGTGGTCGCGAAGTTCCCGGCCAGCACCGCAGCCGCGTGGTAGGCCCGACGATCGCCACTGACTTCGAAAGGGGTCCACCCCATGGCCAGGGCGAGCTGTCGCGCGCATGCTCGAGCGATCGGCGAGCCCTCGATCGCGGCCGGCACGGGCAGCGGTGGTGGCGCCCCGCCGGGAAAGGTCATCAGAGGGTGCAAGGATCCGGCGCGTGACGCGTGGGCCTCCAAGACGGTGAGGTCTGAAGCTCCGGATGCATGGAGCACCACACCACCTGTCGGGCATTGCGCTGCAACCGATCGGATCGCACCATCGGGCACCGTGAGCCACACGATCGGCGCTGCAGGAATGGCTTGATGTCGGGACACCCGATGCACAATGTGTCCGGCTTCTTCGAGCGCTGATGAAACCGTACTGCCGAGCCTGCCCTGACCCACGATGGCGACTTCGAGGCGTTCAGATGAGGAATCCTTGGACATTGGGGGGCTCCGATGGCGAGGCAGACTGCTATCGTCGGATCGCGTGCATCGCCTCCTCACGCGATTGGGAGCATCTGTGCAGGAAAACCCACGATTGACGCGCGTTCTGGTTGCGGACCGTCGAGGTGCGGCGCTGCGTGTGTTGCGCTGGGCGCACGAGGCTGGTGTTGAAGTGGTGGCGCTGGTTCAACCCGAAGAGGACCAGGAACTGTGGCAGGAAGCGTTTGATTACACGGTTCCCGCCCGGCGCACCGGTGCCGGAAGATGGCCGGACCCCCGCCACGTGGTGTCTGTGTTGCACGATGCCGGCTGCGACGGGGTTCATCCGGGCTGGGGGGAGGCCGCCCGAAGTCCACTGTTGGTGGAACAGCTCACATTTTCCGGGGTCGCCTGGGCCGGCCCCGGCCGGGAAGCACTCGGTCTGGCCGTAGACCGGGGGGTGTCCCTGATTCGGGCCATCGAAGCCGGCATCCCGGTGGTACCGCACAGTGGACCGATCGCCGACCTCCATCTGGCGCGAGCCTGGGTGAATCGAGTGGGGTTTCCGGTTCGGATTCGTCCGGTAGACATCGAGATCGGGCATCCCCGTCCAGTGCTCCGTACTCAGGGCGACTTTGAAGACATGATGCCAAAGTGGCTGCGGATCGGTCCGTGCGTGCTGGAGAGACAGGTCGAGCAGGCTCGGGAAATCGAAGTTCCGGTCGCGATCGATGGATCCGGTCACGGCGTGGCCATTGGCGATCGCGATGTCACGGCGAGAGCTGGCCGGCGACACCTCGTGGTGGAAGCACCCGCTCCCAGACTTTCAGATGCACTCCGCACAGACCTCGCGAAAAAGGCTGTCGCCTTTGCTCGGGCGCTCGGGTGGGTGGGGCTGGCGACTGTCCGATTTCTCCTGGCGCCGGATTCACGTCCGTATTTGCTACAGCTACGCCCTGGTCTCCAGCCTTGGCACGGCGCAACCGAGGCGGCATTTGGCGTCGATCTGGTCGATTTGCAGATGCGCCTGGCCACTCGGGATCGGGCTCGCTGGACCGAGCGGGACATCGTGGTCCAACGCGCGGCGATTTGGACCAGCATCATCGCTGCTGGAGCAGGGCAGGTCGAAGCGATTGCTGCAGGTGGAGGGCGTGTGGATCCTGAAGTGGTGGTGGGAGAGTTTGTGGCGTCTGGCTCCCTGCTTGCGGGCATGATCGCCCAGGCACCCAGCCGACAGGCCGCAATTGTCCGACTGCGCTCTTGGATGGATGAGGACCCGATCCGGGGGGTCCCGGTCGAGCGTGCAGATCTGGATGCGTTGGTCGGGTCACAGAGATGGTGGATGTCGCCGTTGAGCAGAGAAGCGGTCGCGGAGGTGCTCCAGGCGCCGTCCACTACAGTGGACCATTGATGGCCCGTAGAGGAGGGATTACGCGCGGGTGATGTCAACGTACCAGCGCCCCGAACGCGTCGCCCAGCAGCTCACACAGATCCTGTCGGCCCTTCTCCGACAGGGTGTGCGTGATCCACGGGTCACGCCGCTCACGATTACCCGAGTGCGAATGTCGCCAGACCTGCGTGTCGCCGACATCAATGTTGTGCCGCTTGGCGGCGATGGGAACGGCGAGGAGCTGGTTGCCGGGCTCGAGTCGGCCACGGGGTTTCTCCGTCGCCAAGTGGGCCGCCAACTGCGTCTTCGCCATACGCCCGAGCTTCGATTTCATCTCGACACGATGCTCGACCAAGCGATCGAGATGACCCGGCTGCTCGATCGGATGTCGTCGGAGCGCGAAGAGTGAAGCGTCCGGTTGCTCCTGGCTTCCTTGTTGTCGACAAACCCATAGGGGTGACCAGTCACGACGTGGTCGCGATGGTGCGAGCCCTGCTCGGTGCCCGCCGGGTGGGACACACCGGTACGCTCGATCCCTTCGCTACCGGGGTTCTTGCGCTCGCAGTGGGGCCCGCGACGCGTCTGATTTCGTTTCTCGATGAGTCGCGGAAGGTCTACGAGGCCGTGTTGTGTCTCGGAACGGCCACCGACACCGCGGATACTGAGGGTGCGATCACGGAGAGAGCGGCGGTTCCAAGGTGTACCGAGCAGGAAGTGCAGCAGATACTTGCGTCCTTCGTTGGTCCGAGAATGCAGACTCCGCCGCAATACTCGGCCATCAAGGTCAACGGGCGGCCGCTGTATTCCTATGCTCGTGCTGGTGAGAAGGTCGACGTCCCTGAGCGACCCATCATCATCCACAGCTTGGAGCTGTTGGGCCTGGATGGAGACCACGTGCGCTTTCGGGTCTCGTGTGGGCGAGGCACCTACGTGCGCACCCTTGGGGAAGAAATTGCGCAGGCACTGGGCACCGTTGGGCACCTTGTCGCGCTTCGGCGGCACCGCAGTGGGCCCTTTCTGCTCGACCATGCCGTGAGCGTAGACGAGCTGGCGCGAATCGCGGTCGGGGGCGCCGACCCGATCGAGTCGTGGCGGTCTGTCCTTCGTCCGGAGCGGGGAGCGCCGCGAGCGGTCTGGCAGGCTCGCGACCAGTGCCGCTTGGGCGTCTGGCCGCATATTCTAGCACCGGAGTTCGGATTCGATGTGCTCCCTGTACAAGTGGTGTCCGATGCACAGGCGGCCAGAGTCCTGGGAAGTGGTGTCTGCCCGCCGCCACCAGAACATCTGGAATCGGGCGCGCGCTACGTGGTGCGCGACGCTGTGGGGATGTTGGCTCTCGTGGAGTGCCAAACCGACAAGGCCCGGCCTCTCAGGGTGCTTGCGCGTCCTCCCGCGCCTCGGCCCTGAGCTGCATGCGACGCCGGTACACTCGCCATCCCACCACCACGGCGAGCACCACCAGCAACATCGAGCCAACGCTCTGGAAAGGCTTGAGCTGGTCCATCAGCCAGTCGATGCGGTCCGCAAACCAGAAGCCGAGCCCCGTAAACAGGCTGACGGTGATCAGCGCTGCGGTTCCATCGAACAGCAAGAAGCGGTGCACCCGGATGCCGGTGGCGCCGGCAAAAAAGAATGCAGGCATACGCATGCCGGGGAACTGGCGTGCGATCACGATGGCCCATGGTCCGTACTTTTCGTAGAACGCTTCGATTTGTCGCAGGTCTTCGGGGCCAACAAGTCGACCGATGAAGCCTTGAGGGTGAAGCCCGACGCGGCGTCCCATGGCGAAAGCGATCAGATCACCACCGAGCACCCCGAGGTAGCCAACGACCCATGCGGCCCAAAACGGTGCATGGCCATTTGCCACAAGGACTCCGGCAGCCGCTAGGCTGACGTCCTCCGGAATGGGGAGGCCGAATGGAGTCAGGATCAGCGCCAGGAAGACCGCGACGAGGCCGTAGCGCAGCAGGGAGTCGAGGGTCACAGGCTTGTGTGGGCAGGGGTGCGAAGAGGACCGCGGGACCGAGTATGCGGTGGCTTGGTGGGTTGCACGCGACTTTCGACGCGGCATCCGGACCAGGTGATAATGCACGGTCCGGCCGATGCAACAGCACCGGGATAACGTTGTTTTGGTGTCAGGAAACACGTCGACTGAACCAATACGCCCATCGGCTGCGGAGGAAGGATGGCCCATCTCGCCGAATGGCAGTGCTCGCGGCCAGAGTCGCTTCAGGCGCTGGGCGAGGCTCTTGGGCGGCTCGCTCCGGCCGGTGTCTGCGTGGGACTGCTCGGCGATCTGGGGGCGGGCAAGACCACCTTTACGCAAGGCGTGGGGATTGGTCTTGGTGTGGCCGCTGAGATCACGAGCCCCACCTTCGCATTGATGGTGGAGTACGAAGCGGCCTGCCCGCTTGTACACGTCGATGCCTACCGGCTGCGGCCCGGCGAGGCGGAGGGGATTGGGCTTGAGGAGACTCTGGAAGACTGGTCTGGGCTTGCGATCGTGGAGTGGGCAGATTTGGTCGCCGAAGCGCTCCCTGCGGCGTGTGTTTTTGTACAGATCACCATCGTGCCTACCGGCCGTCTCGTAAAGGCCTGGGCCACCACCGACCGGATGATCTCTGTGCTCGAGCGCTGGGAGGAGCGCGCATGAGCCGCGTGCGTCGGCTCGACTTTGGGCGACCAACCCGACCCTCTCGCGGACCACAGGTGCGGATCATGGCTGCACTGTTGGCGTGTGTGGTGGGGATGGTCTGGTGGGTGCGCCAGGTGGAGGGTCCCGGCGAGCCCGTTGTGGGTGAGGGGGAGGTCTTGGTGGAAGTGCGTGGAGATGTGGAAGCTCCGGGGCTGTACCCGTTGGCGTCTCCCATCACAGTGGAGGAAGCGGTGCTGCGTGCAGGCACGCAACTTCGCGTCCCTGATCGCAGGATCGTGGCTCCTGGAACGGCCATTGCGGTCGCAGATGGTGTCGCCACGCTGCAGGCCATGGAAGATCCGTTGGTGATCGGCCTGCCGCTCGACCTGAACACGGCGACCGCTGCCGCACTGGTCGCCCTGCCGGGGGTGGGTGCGTCTCGTGCCGAAGCGATCGTCGACGAGCGACGCCTCCACGGGCCGTTTTCCACAATCGACGACCTCGAGCGCGTGCACGGCATCGGTCCCAAGACGGTGGAACAGCTTCGTGCGTTTGTGATGGTGCAGACGCCGGATTGACGGCGCGCGATGCCAAACAAGGCTGCGTCGGTCCGCTGTGAAGGTTTACAAGGGGCCGAAGTGGTCCGCTGCATCGGGCATTCGGTAGGCGGTCTGGTGCTCAATCAGCCAGGTGAGATGTGCACGAAGCTGGTGGGCCGCCACCGGTCGGAAAGGAGCGGGTAGATGTGGGTAGATCTGGGCGGCCATGGCGAGTGGCGTTGCGAGACCACCTGCGAGACACGCGTTGACCTGAGCGGTGCGGGCATGCCGGTGGGTGAGGTACATCTCCAGCGCGCTTTGTGCGTCGAGCACGGGTCCGTGCGCTGGCAAGGCGTGCACCACCTGCCGTCTCTGCAAGCGGCGTAGGCTGTGCAGATACGTGGCGAGGTGCCCTTCTGGCGGGGCGATCAGGATGGTTCCTTCGCCTGCGAGTAGATCGCCCACCACCGCGTAGCCGTCTGTTTGTCGGAGCAGACAGATGTGTCCGTGGGCATGTCCCGGCGTGTGGAGTACCTGCCACTGTTCCGTGCCAACGGTGAGGGTGTCGCCGTCTTCGAGTGTGGTGTCGAGACCCGGAAAAAATCCCCTGGTGTCGGGGTGCCCCGCGATCGGTGCGCCCGTGGCCTGTGAGAGGTGTTGCGCCCCTGAGGTGTGATCCGGGTGGTGGTGAGTGAGCACGATTCGCGCGACCGTGAAGGTGCTCAGGGCTTTCACCACCGCTTCTTGTACTGCTGGATCGGAAGCGCCAGGATCGACCACCGTGAGTGCCTCGCGACCGAGCAACCATGCGTTGGTTGAGGTCGCGGGGGGAAGCGTGTCGGTGGGCACCACCAATCGGCTGATCCCCGGAGTGATAGACTC
>CAJWOS010000338.1 GCA_913044235.1 uncultured Pseudomonadota bacterium | reverse complement strand
CATCCATGATCCGACCCGTGTCCAGCTCAATGGCGACCCACCCCTGACCGGCAAACCCCAGGAACGGCGTGGCCAGAGGAGACGGATGGACCGCCCCGTCGATGCTCGTGGGGGGGTTGCTCACCCGAACCATCGCCACGCCGTTCTGGACCACACCGCCCACCATCCCCGCAACATCGTCGGCGCCAGTCACAAAGGGCTGATCCGCAAGACGGACGATTTCCCCCGTGCTTTCGTCGAGACGCCACAGGTGGGTGACTGGTGCGCCCGTTCCCTCCACCAAAACCGGATCGTCCACACTGTCGAGCAACCGAAAGACCCGCTGCCCCTCAAGCAAACCGGGGGGGCGACGCAAGAGGTCATGGACGACCTCGACCTGTCTCGTAGACGGCGACCATCCCACTACGCGCCACATCTGACGCGTGAAGGCATCGGTCGGATCACCCCGCTCCAAGCGCGGATCCGGATCCCGGATGACCATCCAGATGAGACGCCCTCCACTCGCGACATCCACCAGCGACCCGTCTCCGATAATGGCATCGATGCCCACATCTTCTTGATGCAGAGTGCGGAGCTGAGCGGCGCGCCGCGCAACGGGTGCCATCTCGTAGACCTGATCGAGCACGAGCGAGTAGCCGGGATGCTCCAGTGGGACGCCACACCGCTGCTCGATCGCCCGGACCAGCGCGAGCCCTTCCGGTCCCGCTTCACAAGCCCGAGCAAACGACTCGTGCACCTGGGAGCTCCGGCTCGAGTAGGTCACGTGGTCGATGTGGGTCGCTGGATACAACTCGGGATGGTTGTCGCTCACCCACCCCAGCTGCTGGTCTGCGGCATGACACAGTTCGTGCACAGCGGTGTTCTGTCCCGATCCCGTGGTGAGGAGAATCGGATTCTGCGGCCCCTGGTACAAGCCCACAACCTCACCCTGTCGAAGCACAGAACGCACCTGCAGCTCGGGAACACACACCGTGTTCCAGCCGGTCCAGCGCTCGAAGAGAGTGATGGCCCGAGAAAACTCGTAGAGGTCCGCCGCAGTGGCCACGCTCTGTGGGTTCGTGATCGTCATCTGCGAAAAACGCGGACAGCTACAGCCCACGGTGAGCCCACTCACCAACCCGAGAACCATTGTGTCAAGTGCACGCAGGACGAACCTCCAGCCTCGACTTAGCGCGCTCGCTCGCCGCAGGCGTCCCAAATCATTCATGGCAGATGGGCAACGATGACGCGACGAACAGCGGTCTCCCCTGCAAGGTGCGGTTAGTGCCCGCGCTATTCCTCGATTGACCCCCCGGAGTTCAAGATGACCACCCGTTACGTGTATCGATTTGGTGGTGGCAAGGCCGATGGCCGCGTCGATATGAAGCCCCTTCTCGGCGGCAAGGGAGCCGGCCTGGCTGAGATGACGAACCTCGGGCTGCCCGTGCCTCCAGGCTTCACCATCACAACAGAGGCCTGCGGATACTTCTTCACGCAGGGGGAGTCCTGGCCCGAGACCCTTTGGGACGACGTCGCTGCCAGCATCAAGGTGGTGGAGTCGCAGACCGGAAAGCGGTTCGGCGACCCCGAAAACCCACTGCTCTTCAGCGTTCGCTCGGGTGCCGCCGTGTCGATGCCCGGCATGATGGACACCGTCCTGAACCTCGGCTTGAACGACGAGACCACCGAGGGACTGGCCCAGCGCTCCGGCAACCCCCGGTTCGCATGGGACAGCTACCGCCGCTTCATCGGCATGTTTGGCGATGTGGTGCTCGGAATCCACTACACCCGGTTCGCACGGGTTCTCGACCGCCACCGCAACGGCGTCGAAGAGTCGGAGCTCTCGGTGGCCCAGCTCAAGGATCTCGTCGCCGACCTCAAGACCGTGGTCGCGGAGCACTACGGTCCCTTCCCGTCCGATCCCCAGGACCAGCTCCGACTTGCGATCAACGCGGTCTTCCGGTCCTTCAACACCCCCCGCGCCCGGTATTACCGCAAGTCCAACAACCTTGCCGACGACATGGGAACCGCCGTCAATGTGCAGGCCATGGTCTTCGGCAACTCCGGCGAAAACTCGGCCACGGGGGTCTGCTTCACGCGTGACCCGTCCACCGGAGAGAAGCGCTTCTTCGGTGAGTGGCTGCCCAACGCACAGGGCGAAGACGTGGTGGCAGGCACACACACTCCCCTGCCGATTTCCCATGTCGAAGGACAGTCTGGGACCGCACTCGAAGAGGCAATGCCCGAGGTGTATGCAGAGCTGCACCGCATTCAGGCAATCCTCGAAAGTCATTTCAATGACATGCAAGACATCGAGTTCACCATCGAGGATGGGCGCCTGTGGCTGCTTCAGACTCGCACCGGCAAGCGCACGCCTGCAGCAGCCGTCCAGATCGCCGTCGATATGGTGCAAGAGGGGGTAATCGACCAAGACACCGCCCTGTCTCGCATCGACCCGGCCACCCTCGAGATGGTTCTTCGTCCCGTCCTTGATCCCAACGCTGCTCGCAAGGTCATCGCCAAGGGACTCAATGCCAGCCCCGGTGCCGCCTCGGGACGCGTGGTGTTCCACTCCGACGAAGCCCAGGAGCTCGTGGAGCGAGGCGAACGGGTCATCCTGGTCCGTAACGAAACCTCCCCGGAAGACATCCAGGGCATGACTGTTGCTGCGGGCATCCTCACCAGTCGGGGTGGCCAGACATCGCACGCGGCCGTGGTCGCGCGCGGAATGGGACGTCCTTGCGTGGTGGGTTGTACCGACATCGTGGTGGACTACGCACGCCGACTCTTCTACGCCGGCGATACCGTGGTGCGCCGCATGGACTGGATCACGATCGACGGCGCTACCGGCGAGGTGATGGAAGGTGAAGTTCCCACACTGGCGCCGCCTACCGACTCCGGCGCGATGGCCGAGCTGCTCCGGTGGGCCGATCAGCGCGCCCTGCTGCGGGTTCGTGCCAATGCCGACAACGGACCGGACGCTGCCCGCGCACGGGCGCTCGGCGCCATCGGGATCGGCCTTTGCCGCACGGAGCACATGTTCTTCCAGCCTGATGCCCTCCGCGCCATGCGCCAGATGATTGTGGCCCAAGACAGCCGGGCGCGGGCACGAGCCCTCGCGCAGGTCCTGCCGATCCAGCGGTCCGCCTTTGTGGAAATCTTCAAGGCGATGGACGGCCTTCCCGTCACCGTTCGCCTCCTCGACCCCCCGCTTCACGAGTTCCTGCCGGAACGCGCCGACGATGTTGCCACCGTGGCTGACGATCTCGGTGTGCGGACAGAGGTACTGCAAGAACGCCTCCGCCAGCTGCACGAAGCCAACCCGATGCTCGGCCATCGTGGCTGTCGAGTGGGCGTGACCACCCCCGAGGTCTACACCACCCAGGTTCGCGCTCTCGTGGAAGCCGCAGCGCTGGTGGAGCGAGAAGGAGTGGAGGTGGTCCTGGAGATCATGATTCCGTTGGTGGGTGCTGCGCGCGAGCTAGAAATCGTGCGCAAGTCCGTGGTGGAGGAGGCCGAAAAGGTTTGTGGCGAGCGTGGTCTCAGCCTCGACTACAAGGTTGGCACCATGATCGAGCTGCCCCGCGCAGCCCTGATGGCGAAGGAAATCGCCCGACACGCTGACTTCTTCAGCTTCGGAACCAACGACCTCACGCAGATGACCTACGGATTTTCTCGCGACGACATCGGAACCTTCCTGCCGAACTACCTCCAGCAGGGCGTTCTTCCGGACTCTCCCCTCACGCGATTCGACGTGGAAGGCGTGGGGCAGCTCGTGCAGATCGGAACCGACCGCGGCCGCCACTCCAACGCACGTCTGAAGGTGGGTGTGTGTGGCGAACACGGTGGTGATCCCCATGGGATCCGGTTCTTCCACAAGGTCGGCCTCGACTATGTGAGCGTGTCGCCCTTCCGCGTGCCGGTGGCCCGCCTCGCTGCCGCCCACGCAGCCCTCGGCCTGGACTGAGCGGCTGCAGCCTCACCGCGGTGCGAGGCCCGTCGTCTCGCGCCGCGTGAGCGCTGCCGCATAGACCTGCTTCTTGGACGCCTCGGAGACCGCACAGACCAAGTCGCGTACGGCCCTCGGGGACATTCCCGCGTCCACCATCGCATGCACCAAGTCCACGACGGTCTCCGCGAGTCCGGCATCGTCCACGGGGGCATCGGCACCCGCTACGCACACGGTCCACTCTCCCGTGATGCGGTCCATCGCGCCGAGCTTCGCCTGCAGCGCTGAGAGCGGTCCGCGCAGGTGCAGCTCACCCCGCTTTGTCAGATCTCGGCTGGCGACCGCGCGTCGGTCTCCCAGCTCGCCCTCGATGGCGGCCAGATCGGCGAGCAGACGATGGCAGGAGCAGTACATCACCAGCGTGTCTGACCGCTCGGCCAGACCGCTCAGCCAGGCTCGACGGTCCTTTGGCTTTCGAGGCACAAAGCCTGCAAAAGTGAACCGGTCGGGGGGCAGACCGGATGCTGCCAGGGCGGTCACCGCAGCCACCGGACCGGGAAGCGCAATCAAGCGAAATCCTGCATCGAGCACCGCACGGGCCAACACAAAGCCCGGGTCCGACACCAGCGGGGTGCCTGCGTCACTCACCAAGGCAACCCGTCGCTCTGCTGCCAGCCAGCGAAGCACCTGCTCCACGCGCCGTTGCTCGTTGTGATCGTGACAGGAATGCAGCTCCGGACGTGCGCTGAGATCGGCCAGGAGCTTCCGGGTCACCCGTGTGTCCTCGCATAGCAGCACATCGACGTTGGAGAGCAGATGTATCGCTCGTGGAGAGAGATCTCCCCGATGTCCCAGCGGTGTGGGCACGATGTAGAGCACCCCTACTTCTGGCTCTTCACCGACCGTGGCGACGGACTTGGACGTTGGCATCTGCGACCTCCGAGACGACCCGACCCCACGGACGGACCCTGGCTGTAGTCCATTGAAGGCCGAGCGGCATGACCGCAAGGCCGTGCAGAGCACGGACGCTGCACCGGTGATGGATGTTCGACGAGGGACGATGGGTAGGAGGGCTCTTTCGACCCAGATTGCCCGCTCCTGTGCCGTGGCTTCCAGTTAGTGCGACACTCCAATGCACCTCGGCCGGTTCGATTCGCGCACGATCGGCCGCACCTTCAGTCTCAGTGGACTCCACCATGAAAGCCAAACGGGTCGGGGCCGCACTCGTCGGTGCGGGGATTATCGGTGTGCTGTCCGTGGGCGTGTTGTTGTGGCCCCGTGCTCCGATGGACTACACCCCAAAGGAATTGCCCCAGATCGAAGACGCCGTGGCATTTCATGAAGAAAAGGTCGCAAAGAGCCTGGCGGCCGGAGTGCCCAGCGCCAACACGGAGCGTCTGGTGGTGCACCGAGCCACTGGAAGCCAGGTCGTGTTTCTCTACCTACACGGCTTCTCGGCCAGCCGAGGCGAAGGCGAGTACGTGTTGGACGCGCTCACCGCTGAGTGGAGCGCCAACACCTGGTATGCGAGACTCCCTGGTCACGGCGGCCCTGGCGACGCCCTGGGCACTGCACTCCCCGAGCAGTACTTCGACACCGTGACTGAAGCGGTGGCTCTGGCAAACCGCCTCGGCGAAAAGGTTGTGGTGGTTGCCACCAGCACCGGTGCAACCCTCGCCCTCTGGGCCGCGGCAACCTTTCCCGACCACATCCATGCCGTCATCCTCTCGAGTCCCCTGATCGAGTACGCCGATCCAACCGCAAACCTGCTGCTCGGCTCCGCACATGCAGAGCGCCTGGCCACACTTGTGCTCGGAGCCACCCGCGACCTTCGCGAGCGCGATGCAAGCGGCAACCCGATCGACCTCGTCGATCACCCATGGACCAAAGTGTACCCATCCAAGGCGGTGGTCCACCTGGAAGATGTGCGCGCGTACGCAGCTCGATCTTCTGTCTACAGCGCGGTGACCCAGCCCACCCTGATGTTCTACTATTTTGCCGACGAAGACCGGCAGGACGAGACCATCAGCGTCGCCGCCGCCAGAGCGGCCTTTGCCCAGCTCAACCGCGGTAGCGCGCACCCGCAATCCAGATCCGTAGCCATCACCACCGGTGCGCACGTGTTGTTCAGCGAACATGTTTCGTCCGACAAGGACACCATCATCCAGGAGAGTCGACAATTCCTTCGCGAAGTGGTCGGCCTTCCCCCACGCGAGCGCGCGTTGCGGCAACACAATTCCGATGGCAAGCGACCTCCCGGTTGAACGCCGGAGGGCTGCAGGCTACGCCACGGAGTCTTCGCCCGCCTCCCGACGGGCCCTTGTGGGCGCCCCTGCTCTTTTCGTCCTGTCTGGGCCCCAACCGCCCACCTTCTGTTTCGGTCTGCGGAGCTTCCCCGTTGAAATGCTCACCCGACATCCTGCGTACCGGCACCCCCCGGCCCTCACGCCACAACGGTGCCCCGTTCACCCGGCAGACATTCTTGGGGGTGGGCCTTGCTCTGGGCGTGCTGGGCTGCAAGCAGGACATGCCCCTCCCCTATGTGGGCCCCTGCGCGGACTACCCCAACGGCGTGTATGACTTTGGTCAGATTGGCATCGGCACCTGTCTGTCGGGGTCCACCGAGGTGAAGTTCACCGACGATGAAGACGGAAACCCGGTCCTCGTGGTCACCAACGCCAACACGTACCAAAACTTCACGGGCGGCTCCCTGGTCACGGTTCCCTGGAACCAGATCGACCTCAACACGCCTCGCAACCGGGTCTCCGACATCGGCGCGGCTGCAGTCGATCTGCCCGACTTCGCCGGAGGGCTCGCCATCACCGGCGACCTTGCCATGGTCACCGTCCGCCTGAGTGAAGGGGCCCGCATCCGACAGCACTGGGACGACGTGTGGCTCGTGGATCTCTCCGATCCGTACAATCCCGTCCTGTCCGAGCGCGGCACCGACAGCACCGCGACCATCCAAGTCCAGTCCGACCCCAACGACGTCGAGATCGACCCGATCAGCGGCTACGCGTTCGTGTCCAATCGCACCACGCACTCCATTTCCGTGCTCGACACCGACCAGGATGAAGTTGCACTGATCCGTCCGTGGCCCGAAGCCGTTCTCAGCAGCGCCCGGTGGTTCGACACCGACGGCAGCGGGTCTCGTGGTGCACTCGACGAGCTGGAGATCCTCGACCCCTCGTTCATCGTCGACGACAACTGGTCCATGGACTGGATTGCCGGCACCTGGCGCGTCTGGGTGGAAGCCGAAGGCGGCGTGCGCCGGTACAACAACTACGGCGGAGAAGAGTGGCGCACGAGCGACGTGGGCATCGAGATGGAGTTCAACGAGATTCTCGGACCCGACGGGCGTGTGACCGACCCGACCTTCACGGCGCTCGGCAACATGTACTACGCGTCTGACGACACCATCCGAACGGCCCGGTCGCTCGGCGACACCGCTGGCCTCTGGCAGTATTCGCCCATCGTGACCCTCGGGCCACGCGATGGATTCTGGGACGACTTCCGCGTAGGTGGTCCCGGTGCTCTGCTCGAAGATGCCGGCCTGAACATGTTCTACGACGGACTGGGAAGCGATCTCACCTCCGTATCGGCCATCGGGTACGCCTGGTCCCCCGACGGCCTCGCCTTCGAGCGCGACGACGACCCTGTGCTGGAAGCATCCGAAGACTGGGAGTCCGGGGGACTGTTCGACCCCGCACCGATTCTCGATCCCGAGACCGGACAGCTCACCGTGTACTACAGCGCCTTCGATGGTGCACAGTGGCGGATCGGTCGGGCAACCACTTGGGACCGCTTCAACTGGAACAAAGAACTGGAGCCCATCTTCGAGGTAGACGGTGTCGATGTGGCAGCACCCGACATCTCGCCGAGTGTGGGCCAATGGCGCATGACCTACGCCCGTCGCGTGGATGGCGCCCCTTGGGAGCTGTGGGAAGCGGAGTCGCCCGATGGCCGCTTGTGGAACGAGATCGGTCCCATCGCAGTCCTCGACGACTCGGTGGCA
>CAJWOS010000337.1 GCA_913044235.1 uncultured Pseudomonadota bacterium | reverse complement strand
CGTCGACCTCGTGCTTGAGCACCTTGAGCTGCTTCTTGAGCTGGACGCCCTCCGACTTGTACGTGGCGAGCTCGGCCTCCACGTCGGCGAGGCCCACGCCTGCGCGGCGGGCCGCCACGAGGGCGAAGTACAAGACGTCGGCGGTTTCCCAGCAGACGTCGCTCGGACTGCGGGCTTCTGCGAGCTCGCGGGCTTCTTCGGTGAGCTTGGAAGCGAGGAGCCCAGGATCGTCGAGCAGCCGCTGGGTGTAGCTACCGGCAGGCGCATTGGACAGACGGTGGCTCAGGGTCTTCTGCAAGCGGCCCAAGCCGGTCTCGTTGCCCCAGCAGGAGCGGGTCTCTAGGTGGCAGAAGCCGGCGCCGGACTGGCGCACGGTGAAGCGCAGGGCATCCCGGTCGCAGTCGGTGTCGATGCGCAGCAGTTCCTGGACGTTGCCAGAGGTCTGCCCCTTGTGCCAAAGACCCCGTCGACGGGACCAATACACGCCGGCTCCGGTGTCGATGGCACGCGCCAGGCTCTCTGCATTGGACCAGCAGAGCCCGAGGGCGACGCCGCGCTCGTCTACGACCACGGTGGGCCACAGTCCGTCGGGTCGGTCGGAGGTAAAAGGTGCGGAGAACGCCTCTGCCAGGGGTAGGCGGCCGGTGTAGAGGGCCATCCCTACTTGGGCGTCGCAGCCCAGACGATCTAACTCAGCGATCTCATCGGCGGTCGTGACGCCTCCGGCGATGGTGATCGGCACCCCCCTGGCCGCCTCGGTGAGGGCTCGGACCCGGTCCATTGCCGTGCCTCCAAGGCGGCCCTCCCGCTCCACGAAGGTGACCAGGAAGCCCCCCACATAGGGTGCGAGCTCTGCCATCCGGTCGGTGATCGAAGCGCCGGTGCGGGTGCGCCAGCCCTCGATCACAACCTCGCCGTCGACGGCATCGAGTGCGGCGATCACTCGCTCGCGGGGGAGCTGGCGGAGAATCTCTGGACGAGCAGCGGTGCCGAGGATCACCTTTGCTGCTCCTGCATCCAGCCAGGCGATGGCCTGCTCGGCGGTGCGGATACCGCCGCCCACCCGACAGCGGGCCCGCGAGAGCAGATCGCGGATGATGGGGGCGTTGCTGCCCTCGCCACGGGCGGCGTCGAGATCGATCACGGCGATCTCGCCGACCCGTCCGAAGCGGTCAGCCAGGGGGCGCGGATCGCCCGCTTCGATAGCGAGGGCTTCGCCGCCCACGAGCTGGACGGCCTGGCCGCCCTGTAGGTCGATGCTCGGTACGATCATGGCCGCACCTCCACGCCTGCGCGAAGCAGGTCCTGCTTGAGTTGACCGACGGTGGAGAGGCCGTCGTGAAGAACGGATGCGGCGAGGACCGCGCTGGCGCCGGCCTGAACGGCATCGACGAGGTGACTGCCGCTTCGGGCCCCCCCGGAGGCGATCACCGGGATGTTCACACGGTCGGACACAGCCCGCAGCAGTGCGAGATCGTAGCCACTCTGTGTGCCGTCTCGATCCATGGAGGTGAGGAGAATCTCTCCTGCACCTCGGTCTTCGACCTCACGTGCCCAGTCGACGACGCTGCGACCGGTACCCTCCTTCCCGGACCGCACCACCACTTCCCAGTCGTCGCTGCGGCGTCGGGCGTCGATCGCCACGACGGTGCATTGGCGTCCGAATTGCTCCGCGAGCGCGGTCACGAGATCAGGGTTTCGGGATGCGGCGGTGTTGATGCTCACCTTGTCGGCACCGGCGCCGAGTAGGCGGCCCGCGTCTTCAACGGTTCGAACGCCGCCGCCCACGGTGAGTGGCAGCGCGATTCGTGCCCGAACCGCCTGGACCGTGCGCCGGGCAGTCACCCGTCCTTCATCGGTGGCGCTGACGTCGAGAACCACAAGCTCGTCTGCACCTTGCGCGGCATACGCGGCGGCTCGTTCCGCCGGATCACCGGCATCGCGCAGGCCCTCGAAGTGCACACCCTTGACCACACGGCCGTCACGGACGTCGAGACAGGGCATCAGCCGCACGCCGAGCCCGGCTCGGGGCGACGCGTCGCCCGTCGAGGTGGCGGGCTGCCCGGTCAGCCAGCGCTGCAGCAGTGCCAGTCCCCAGGGGCCCGAGAGCTCCGGGTGAAATTGGCAGGCCAGGACGGCCCCGCGCTCGATGGCCGCGACAAACTCGCTTCCGTAGGTGGTACGGGCGACCCGCCAGCCGACTGGAGGCTCGACGACCCTGTAGCTGTGGGCGAAGTATGCGCTGCCGGCGGCAAGGAATCCCTCGCCGGGTGGTACCTGCACGCCGTTCCATCCGAGCTGCGGCACCACGAGTGGGCGGGGAAAGCGACGGGTGGCCATGGAAGCCACACCGAGACCCCGCACTCCCGGAGCCTCTTCACTGGAGTCTCCCAGCAGCTGCATCCCCAGGCAGATGCCGAGGGTGGGGCGCCCGGCTTGGATGCGTGCCTGAAGTGCCGATGCGAGGCCAGTCTGGTTGAGGCGCTCCATCCCGGCCGCAAATGAGCCCACTCCCGGCAGGACCACCCGCTCCGCGGTCCGAACCTGAGCCGGGTCCACACTCAAGGTGGGGCGACCGCCCACTCCAGTGAGTGCGGCGAGGACGCTGGCCGTGTTGGCCACGCCCGTTCCAATCACGACGACTTCCATCAGATCACCTCCTTGGTGCTTGCGACCTGTGTGGAGCCGTCGGTGGTGACGGCTTGTCGCAGCGCCACGGCCACGGCCTTGAAGGCGGCCTCGGCCTTGTGGTGGTCGTTTTCGCCCCGGAGCACATCCACGTGGAGCGTGGTCCGCGAGGCGATGGCGAGGCTGTTGAGGATGTGAGGGATGTTTTCGCAGGCCAGACCACCGAGCGCCTCGCGGCGAAGGTCCAGCTTGACCTCGGGCCACGGGCGACCGGACAGGTCCACCACTGCACGGGCCAGGGCTTCATCGAGTGGCGCGTAGGCGCTGCCGAAGCGGATCACGCCTCGGCGATCGCCCAGTGCACGATCCAGGGCGGTCCCCAGGCAGATGGCAACGTCTTCGGCGGTGTGGTGGTCGTCGATGTGCAGGTCGCCCTGGCACCGGATCTCGATGTCGATCCGGCTGTGGCGCGACAGGGCCGTGAGGAGGTGATCGAGCATCCCGATTCCGGTCGCGATGCGTGACTGCCCGGTACCGTCGAGGTTGAGGCGCACCGTGATCGCGGTCTCTGCGGTCTTCCGCTCAAAGCTGCCGCGGCGTCCGACCGGGGGCGTGGGTGCAGCGATCGGGATGGACGGAGCTTGTGCTCTGCCTAGTGTGGTGAGGCTGGCCACCCGATCCAGGATGCGGGCACAACCCGCGCGCGTGAGCGGTGCGGGGTCGCGGTCGCCTGGCGCGAGAATACCGAGCGGGAGCACTCCAGCAGACCGGGCCGCGGCCGCGTCGTCGGGCGTGTCGCCCACCATCCAAGCCCGCGCCACGTCGAGCTCGGAGAGGGCCTTGAGCACGGGAGCGGGGTCGGGCTTGGCCGGTCCGTCTTCCATACACATCACGCTGCGGAAGCAGTCCCGGATCCCGAATGCATCGAGGAAGCGCTCGGCATCGCGTCGTGGACGACCGGTCACCACCGCGAGGGGGCGAGCGGTGGCCCAGCGCCGGAGCTGCTCTGGGGGAACAAGCAGGGTCTCGGTCGTCCAGAGGCCGGGTGCCTCGTCGGTGCCCTGGTAAAGGCGCTCGAAGGTCTCGGTGACCGCTTCGAGGGACACCACCACTCCGGCGCGGGCCAGGAGGCGCTGGGTCAACACCCAGTCGTTGTTGGCGTCGCCCTCGGCCTTCGCATTGGCCACATCGGCAGCGGTAAGGGACACCCCGAATTCCGCTGCAGTCTGCAAGATGGCTTGCCGGTACGAGCGGGACACGTCGGCCAGCACGCCGTCGAGATCGAACAGCCATGCTTCGGGGCGCAGGACAGTCTCGAGGGCACGGGTGAGCCGGGTGTAGGACCGCACGTCGGCTGGACAGGTGATGCGCACGGCCCGCTCGAGGCCCGGCCGGCCGGGGAATGCTCGGATGGCGATGCCGAGGCCTGCGAGGGCATCGCGCATCCAGATGGGATCGTCGACCTTCGCGAACACGAAGTTCCCTTGGCTGGCCGGGGCTTCGATCCCGAGTCGATGCAGCCGACGGCGGAGGTCTTCGCGCTCGAAGCGCACCCGCTCCACGGTGGCCTGGAGGTCTGCCTCGCCCTCCCGCAGTCGCGCTTCCGCCAACAGCAGCGATGGGCCACTGACTGCATAGGGAGCGCCCGAGGCACGCAGGCGGTCGATGCGTTCTGCGCTGGCGAGTGCGTAGCCGACCCGCAGACCTGCGAGGCCCCATGCCTTGGAGAAGGTGCGCACCACCACTGCGTTGGGAAGCTCCAAGGCGATCGTGGTGAGGTCTTCTTCGGCGAATTCGGCATAGGCGAGATCAACCACGAGCCAAGCGTTGGGGGCGGCTTGGGCCAGGCGCCGCAGATCGTCGGCGGTGGCGAAGCCACCGGTGGGGTTGTTGGGGCTGGTCACCACCACCGCGCGGGTCTCGGGTCCCACCGCGGCCAGGACCGCATCGGTGGGGTACGCGGGTGCGGTCCACGGGACGTCCACGATGGTGCCGCCGGCGAGGCGGGTGTAGCGGGCCACCATCTCGAAGCCGGGACGGGGAAGGATGACGTCACCACCCTCGCGGACCGCGACGCGGCAGATGCGGTCGAGGGCATCATCGCCGCCAGCAGTCACCAGCACCTGTCCGGGCGCGATGCCAAAGCGCTCGGCCAGCAGTGCAGTGAGGGGTGCCGCATCGGGGTATCGCCGCAGTCGCTCTGCCTCTTCGGCGAGTACTCGGGCGGCGAACCGGGGTTCCGGACCTCGGCACTCGTTGCCGTCGAGGAACAGGTCGGTGGGGGCCTCGGCTCGAGGCACCTTGTAGGCCGTCACGGGAGCGGTCATGCAGCACCGCCCGGCACGATGAGGTCCGGTGCGCTCACGAGAATGTCGGTGCCGCCAAGGGTGCGAATCCGCGGAATCAGTGCGGGAAGCACATCGCGAAGAATGGCAACCCGGATGGCGTAGCCGTTGCCGGCGAGGCGACTGATGGTGGGTTCACGCATGCAGGGCACCACCTCAAGGAGAGGGTCAAGCCGATCCTCGTCGACGTTGAACTCGATGAGCACACGTTGACGGGCCTCGAGCACGCCCCGCAGCAGGAGTGCGAGGTCTTCGATTCGCTGGCGGCGTGAAGGGTCGTCCATCGCGGCAGGGCAGGCGTACATGCGGGTGGTGGAGCGCATGAGCTCATCGACGATGGCGAGATCGTTTGCCCGCAGGGTCGACCCGGTGGCTGTGTTGTCGACGATGCAGTCGGCATCCTCGGGAGGGAAGACTTCGGTAGCGCCATACGAACGCACGAAGCGAGCATCCAGGCCGCGGTCGCGGATCCAGTCTTCTGTGAGGCGGGTGTACTCCGATGCGACCACGAGGCTCCGGTCGGGCAGGCGACCATCGACCAGGAAGTTGCTCGGCGCAGCAGCCACAAGACGAACCGGGTCGAGGCCAGTGTCGAGGACCTCGACCAGATCAGCATCGAGCTCCGCCACCCAGTCGGCGCCAGCGAAGCCCACATCGCGTGACCCGGACTGGAGCATTTCGATGATGCTCTGTGGCTTGAGAAGCTTGGCCTCGAAGCCATCGAGCGAGACGCGGGGGCGGTAGTTTCGGCTGCCGCTGGTCAGACGGACGCCAGCACCTTCGAGCAGGCGGGTGAGTCCAGCTTGCATACGACCCTTCGGCAGGGCGAGTCGGACGGCGGTGGTGTTGGGATTGCGGGCGTTCATGGGGGGCTCCTGAAGAGAGCCGAGCCACGAGACCGACGAACATTCCTGCCGAAAAGCAGAACGCCGGCCTGATGGGCCGGCGTTCGAGTTGCTTGCTAAGCGCGCACGAAATCACCAACCCAGGGAGGGATGATGATGATGATGGAACTGTGCGGTGCGGTTGAGCATGGAACGACTGTGCCTGGGACGGCTCGGGGTGTCAAGAGCAGGCCGTGCGCATTGCTGGCGCGCGATGGCGATGGCGGTGGGGAGCGAACAGCGTAGGAGAGCAGTCTGGAAGGCTCTTTTGGCTGGGGAACGCAGCAAGCGAAGAGGCGTGACGATTTGGCGCGAAAAGACTCTGCGCTTGGATCCTGTCTACGAATGGCCGGGGTACGGTAGATTGGTCGCGCCGCTGAGCACCGGTATGGGTGCACCGGCGCCGAGCGCTCGACAGATGAACGCCGCTGGAGGTCTGATGTTGCGCACCGACTCGGTGTCCTTCCATCCGGTGATTCGCTTGCCGGAAGAATACGAGCTGTACGACTTTACGATCGGCTACGACCCGGCGCGGATCCTGAGCCACGCGTATGGAGTGGGCAAATACGACGAGGTGCGCCCCGGGATGTACCTGGGCGAGCAGTTTGAAGGGGTCCGGAACATTCATATGGGCGTCGATATCGGCTGTCCGGCGGGGGAACCGGTCTTCGCCTTTTATGCAGGAAGCATCCACAAGCTGGGCGACAACGCACTGCCATACGACTACGGCCCCACCATCATCACGCGCCATGAGTGGCTGGGACAGGTGGTGTTTGCGCTCCACGGTCACTTGAGCCGGAGCAGCCTGGAGCGGTGGTCGGAGGGCATGCCATTTGCTGCGGGCGCCCAGCTGGCCACCGTGGGTGCGATGGGTGAAAATGGCGGCTGGAATCCGCACCTGCACTTCCAGTTGTCGCTCGTGGAGCCCCACACACACGATCTGCCCGGTGCGGTGAGCGCGGCCCAGCGTGCGCAGGCCCTTCGGGACTACCCAGATCCACGGCTCGTACTGGGGCCGCTCTACTGACGGAGCGCCGCAGTGCATGCACGCCTCAGAGCGCCGCGAAACGGAGCACGCGCGCCGAGGCCCGGTCGACCACCCAGAGAGCGCCGTCGGGGCCTACGGTGATGCCGGCGAGTGCGCCTGCTCCGAGCTCCGTGTCGAGCCAGTCGGCGAGGGTTCCGTCGCGGCGGAAGGCCAGGAGGAACCCGGTGCTCACGTCGCTCACCAGGATCAGGTCGCCGTACAAAGCCAGTCCAGACGGCTGCACAAGCGGATCGCCAGCAAGAACCGCGGTCAATGTGGCGCCGGACCACTCCTGACGGAGGGCTTCATCGGCCCCATCGATGGTCTGTTCGGGTGTGGCTCCGCTCACATCGAGGGTGGAGACCGTGCCGCGGTCGGGATCGGCGAACCACAACAGCGCTTGGTCCGCATCCCATTCCATGTGGGCGGGCACATCTTCGAGGTAGCCCACCGCACCACACACAAAGCGGTCCACGGTGGCGTCGCCATGGTACGTGCCGCCCGGTTCGTGCGGCTCGACGAAGTCCATGCGCGTGAGACACCGGTTCCAGCCATCGTGGATCCAGTACACGAGGTCACGCTCCCATGCGATTCCCTGCATCAATGCGGGGTCATGCACCATGTCGAGGTGAGAGGGGCGACCACCATCGAAGTCTGACAGACTGGAGGGCCACAAGGTGGGGCCCATGGCCATGGATGGATCCTGCGCTCCTTGAGGGTCGCCATCGCTGTCGTGGGCCGTGGCCACATAGCCGGGGGAGCCAAAGGCAATGGCGGAGGGCTTGGCCAGCCAATGCGACCGCTCCAGGCCGGCGGAGCGCCAGTGAGCCATGCCCGAGGTACCAGGATTGGTGAGCACCACCATCGCATCATCGTGACGGTCGACGACCCAAAGATGTTCGGGCGCGTCGGGATCGAAGGCGAGATCCCTTGGTTGGACAAGGTCGTGGCTCGCATCGGCGACTACGGTGAGCTCGACGCTGGCGAGCGTGTGTCCTCCACTACCGAGAAAGCCCACCAAGCCATCGCTGACCGGGGTTTCTCCCTCTCCCTCAGGTGACCGTCACGTAACCCCCCCTACAACCCACACAGACCTTGCTGGCTGGCGCCCCG
>CAJWOS010000336.1 GCA_913044235.1 uncultured Pseudomonadota bacterium | reverse complement strand
TCGCTCGTGAAGCTCGAGCTGCTCAAGGCCACGAGTCGAACGGCACCGGTGTAGTTTCTGGTTGGCGGCGTTGTGGGTGGCCAACTCGCCCGCATCACCTTCCCAGGTGTTCAAGAACTCCGGTCGCCACTGCATCACCGGCCAGCGCTGCACCGCTGTCGGAAAAGTGCGTTGCGTCGCCCCAGAGGTGGGCGTCGGGGCCGACTGCGGCACGAACGTCGATGAACGGCGCGCGGCTTTCTTGCGCACGAGCCAGCATCATCTCGTTCCAGAGGTCGTACCAGTCGCGGGTGGATGCCGGAGACATCTGCAGCTGGGCCGGTAGTTCTCCGGCTTGCCGTCTCAGTGCAGCGCCGTCGGCGTCTGGCGCGATGCGGAGTGCGTGGGAGGCATAGATCGGTCGGGCACCAATGGCGTAGATCTGTCGTTCCAGGTTGCGCAGTCGATTGGAGAGGTCTTGGCGAGCCTGGGGCGTGGGCGCTCGACTGGGGAAGGTACCGGTGCCGATGCCGCGGTCGAGGGCGGCGGTGCGCAGCAGCTCCAGGCTGCGCAGCGGAATGAACGCGGACTCGGCGATGACCAGGTGTCCACCGCTCACGGCCCGCATGTCGTTGGGACCGTGGTACACCACCACGTAGTCGATGCCGAGATTGCGGCCGACGCGGTTGAGGAGTCGGGCGCTTCCTTCCAGGATGTCGCCTGGAATCCCCCCATTGATCACCTCGACTGTGCGCCCGGGAAGCGCAGCCTCGAGCTTCTGCTGGGCCACAGCGGGCCAAGTGTGATCGTTGTCGGAAGCGAAGATGTCGAAGGTGGTGGAGCCTCCCACGCACCAGATGCGCACGCCATTGGGCGGCTTCTGCCGCGGAAGCTCTGGTCCACGCAGGCCCAGGGCGTTCACGCGCACGCTGTGCCGCAGCCCTGAGAGCTCTGCCCCTGGCTTGAGCTGGGGGAAGGGGCTGCCATCGGAGAGGTAGAGCCCTTGTGGACGTCCATCAACGCGCCGAGTGCCGTAGGCGAGGTAATCCCAGGCCTGCGCGCCAAGCTCGAGACCGGCCACCGTGGCCACAAGGGAGAGCGCCGACAGGAGCAGTTTCTTCCAGATGAGGGCACGGTTCGGCATGGTGAGAAGACCCGTTCCGGTCAGGCGGGCGTGACGGATATCGTGACTGTGGTGCCGTCGACCTTGCCCACAGGGCCATCGACCGCTTCCGCTCGCTCAAGCGACACACACAGCAGTGCGCTGGCGAGAGAGTCGGTGTGCTCTGCGATCGCCTCAGCGACGCGGTCTTCGCACGCGTACCGCACGTGGATGCGAGCCGAAACGTCGAGGTCCTGCGCCTTGCGCTCGTTTTGGACCAGCCGATTGAACTCTCGGGCGTTGCCCTCGCGGCGAAGCTCATCGGAGATCCGGGTGTCGAGAGCTGCAAAAGTGTCGCCATCGGCTTCGAACACAAGATGGTCCGGGCCGGTGTAGCTCACCTGCATGTCTCCGCTCTCCAGCTCGATCACCACGCCACCATCGAGCACCAGCTGACGCGCGGAGACCAGTGACGAAGCATCGGCAGTGGCAACGTGCTTCGCGATCGCCTTCATGTGACGACCATAGCGGGGACCCAGGGCCGCGAAGTTGGGTTTCACCTGGACCGATACGAGGTCTTCGATGTTGTCGATCAAGGCGAGACCCTTGAAGTTGCACTCCACGAGAATCTGTTCGACGAGGGCAGCATCTTCGAGTGCCGCGCGCTCCGCGGTGCTGGCAGGCTTCACCGTCAGCGTGGACAGCGGCTGCTTGATCTTGATCGACGCTTGGTTTCGCAGTGCGAGTCCGAGGTTCTTGATGCGGAGCACGGTGGCCACCCGGCCCTCGAGGTCCACATCCACCAAGGACTCGTCGACCTGGGGGTAGTCGAGCAGGTGCACGGTGACGGGTGCGCTGGGGTCGTGGCTGCGCACCAGGTTTTCGTGGATCTCTTCGGTGAGGAAAGGCAGAATGGGTGCCATCAAGCGATTGATGGTGGTGAGCACGTCGTAGAGTGTCTCAAAGGCGGCTTCCTCGGAGCTCCAGAACCGTGCTCGGCTGCGGCGCAGCCACCAGTTCGATAGCTCGTCGATGAAGCGCTCGAAGCTGCCGATGAAGCGGTACACCGAAAAGTCTGCGAACGCGGCATGAGCGTCGCCCACGAGACTCTGGAGCCGGCTCAGGATCCAGCGGTCGAGCTCGGTGCGCTCGCTGCGGGTGTCGTCGGTGGGTGGCGTCCAGCCATCGGCCTTGGCGTAGGTGATGAAGAAGCTGTAGCAGTTCCACCACGTGAGCAGCTTGCGGCGTACTTCGCTGGCCAGTCCGCCCTTCACCTTTTCACCAGGCTTGGGGAGGTCGGGGAAGTTCATGTTCTGGACGGGGTTCTGGGCCGCATAGAGGTAGCGCATGACCTCCGCGCCCAGCACACCGGCCGCCTCATCGAAGGCGATGGAGTTGCCCGCCGACTTGTGCATCTCGGCCCCGCGCTCGTCGCGCACCAGGGCGTGGCCGAGCAGGGTCTTGAACGGGGCTTTTCCACTCATCATCGCGCTCATCGAGAGCAACGCGTAGAACCAGTTCCGGAACTGACCGGGGAAGCATTCCACCACGAAATCTGCCGGGAACCAGGTCTTCCAGAACTCCTCGTTCCAGCCGTGACCCATGGTGGAGTACGGCACGATGCCGGCGTCGAGCCAGGGGTTGCCCACGTCTTCCACGCGGTGGGATTTTCCGCCGCAGTGGGTGCACGCGATCTTGACCTTGTCGATCCAGGGGCGGTGAGGGCTGTGACCCTCGAACTCGTCCCACCCTTCAGTGGCCCGTTCCTTGAGCTCCTCTTCGCCGCCGATCACGTCGAAGTGTTCGCAGTCTTCGCAGACCCAGATGGGCAGGGCGAGTCCCCAGAAGCGCTTCTTGGAGATCATCCAGTTGCCCATATTCTTGAGCCAGTCCTGCTCACGCGCTTCGCCATCGGGCGGGATCCAGCGAATGTCGGGCACGATCTTCTGGATGCGGTCGCGCCAGTCCATGCGGATGAACCACTCGTCGACCAGACGGAAGACGAGCTCCTCCTTGCAGCGCCAGCAGTGTGGGTAGACGTGGGGGTAGGCTTCCTTGGCGACCAGTCGCTCGCGGGTCTTTAGGTCTGTCACGATGTCATCTGCGACGGTGTGGACCGAGCGACCGGTCCACTCGCCAAAGCCATCGATGTAGGTTCCGTCGTCGGCGAGGGGGGCGATGGCCGGCAGACCGAGCTCGCGTCCCAAGTGTCCATCTTCGGCACCACAGCCCGGTGCGATGTGCACCACGCCAGTCCCTTCTCCATCCGACACCATGTCCCAGGCGATGACCCGGTGGGACTCTACGGCTGTGGGGCCGTCTTCGGTGTCGTAGGGGGTGAGGCCGCCGGGGGTCTCTTGGGCCGGAAGGTGGTCGAAGGGGCCGTCGTACTCCAGACCAATGAGTGCTTCGCCCTTCAGCTCACCGAGTACCTTGACCGAGCCGGAGCCCTTGAGGATGGACTTGAGGGTCTGCAGCTTCTGGCTGAGCTTCTTGCCTCCCGCCTCGAGGTTCTGCACCCGCTTGTTGTTGTAGTTGCCCTTGCCCACGTAGAGAATCCAGTCTCCGTGCTGGATCTTCAGGTAGGTCTGTTCGGGGTTGACCGCGGCGGCAACATTCGAGGTGAGGGTCCACGGCGTGGTGGTCCACACGAGCAGGGCTTCCCGGCGCCCCTCGGAGTCGGTGCGCCCACGGAGGGGGAAGCGCACGAAGACTGAGGTGTGTTTGGTGATCTTGCGGCCCTCAGCCACCTCCATCTGGGACAGGCCGGTGCCACAGCGACAGCACCACGGCATGATGTCGGTGCCGCGGTACACGGAGCCTTCGCTGTGGCATTTCTTGAGGAATGACCAGATGGTGTAGTTGTTGTGGTTCGCAAAGGTGAAGTAGCTGCCGCCGCGAGTGGGGTGCCCGAGGCCACCAATCACCTCGGCAGGGGTGCCGGAAACGGTTTCACCCTTGTTGGACTGGACCGATACGCTTTGTTCGCCGTCTTGCAGGGCTTTGGCGAGCTTGCGAAGGGTGGCGGGGTTGTCCCAGTCCGTCCAGTAGCCGAGACGGATGGACTGCTCAGTCTGGCGGGCGGCGTAGGTGAGCACCCGCTCCTTGCAGGCATTGACGAACTTGTCGATGCCGTAGTCCACAATGTCGCGCTTGGTCTCGAAGCCCAGCTGCTTCTCCACCTCGACCTCGACCCAGAGGCCCTGGCAGTCGAAGCCATTCTGGTAGCGGAGTCGCTTGCCATTCATGGCGTGGTAACGCTGGAAGAGGTCCTTGTAGGACCGCCCCCATGCGTGGTGCACGCCCATGGGATTATTGGCCGTAATGGGACCGTCGAGGAAGCTCCAGACCGGTCCCTCTGCGTTCTTCTCGCGCACGAGGTCGAAGGCGTTGGACTCGGTCCAATGCTTCTGGATCTTGGCTTCGATGGCCGGGAAGTCTGGCAGGCGGGCAACGGTTTTGAACATGCCGCACCGTTAGCATGTCGTTCGTGGTTGGGAAAGTCCCGATGAAGGGAGCGTTTAGACCGGAAAAAATCGCGTGATGGTCGATTCTCTGGGTGGAAGTGAGCAGTCGCTGGCGATGCAATTTCGGTGCCTGGGATCCAAGAGGAGCACGCTGCGATTCATCGGGCTGCCAGCGGGAGTCCTCGGGTGTTGGTTGCAGGATGTTCGCGTCGACGAGGGGACCGGTTCGGTTAGCCGCGGGCGGACTGGCACCTGGAGGGTTGTGTGTCCACAGTTCGAATCGGCATCATCGGCGGTAGTGGTTTGTACGAAGCAGAGGGTCTCGAAGGCGTTCGCACGGAGTCGGTCGCGACGCCCTATGGTGCGCCTTCCGACGCGCTCACCATCGGTCGCGTGGCTGGACTCGACGCGGAGCTGGTCTTCTTGCCGCGTCACGGTCGTGGCCATCGCCTCCTGCCCTCCGAAGTCAACTATCGTGCGAACATCTGGGCCATGAAGAAGCTCGGGGTGTCGTGGGTGGTCTCCGTGAGTGCTGTCGGCTCGCTCCAGGAAGAGGTCGTGCCAGGTCACGTGGTGGTGATCGATCAGTTCATCGACCGCACGAAAGCGCGGGCGTCTACATTTTTTGGTGATGGTGCTGTCGGACATGTCGCTTTTGGCGATCCCGTGTGCGCTCAGCTGCGCGCGGTTTTGCTCGATGCAGCGCGAAAAGAAGGTGCCACCACGCATGATGGCGGGACCTATGTGTGCATGGAAGGGCCGGCCTTCTCGACCCGTGCGGAGTCGATGCTCTACCGGTCTTGGGGAGCCAAGGTCATCGGTATGACCAACTTGCCCGAGGCCAAGCTCGCCCGCGAAGCCGGACTCTCGTATGCCACCCTCGCGATGGCCACCGACTACGACTGCTGGCATGATGGGCACGATGACGTCACAGTGGAACAGGTCATTGCAGTGCTTCAGGCCAATGTGGCTCTGGCCCGGCGCGTGGTTCGGGCGGCGGTGCCCGGCATCGTGGCTCTCGGCGCCACATCGCCCTACGACAACACGCTCGCATCGGCGATGATTAGCGATCCGGGGCACATGTCGAGCGAGCAGCGGCGTGCGCTGGCACTCTTTGCCACGCAGACCTTGGGCTGAGCACCCGTCAGGCTTCCAACGCTCCGCCGCAGCTTGAGCCGGTGCCAGCGGTACACCCAAAGCAGTGCCGGGCCGTTGCGATGGGTCGCCCAGTCCAGTCGCCTGTGGTTCCGAACTGGTCGAGGGTCTGGGGAGTGCCAGTGGGCGTACGCAGCTGCAGCATCTGGTTGAAGTCGCAGTCGTACAGGTGACCGTCCCAAGAAACACTCACGAGATGTCGGCACATCAGACCCGACACCGTGGCTGGATTGAACGACCGAATCAAGAGGTTTTCGTACTCTTCGAGGTTGCCTTGACGACGGAGGTCGCGGGCAAATCGGGCAATCGGCATGTTCGTGATCGTGAGCAGCTGGTCGAACACGACACCGTGTTCGGCCAGACGAACTTTGTAGTCAGCCTCCAGTCCATCCTGACTCGGCGGTAAATGGGCACCGACTGGGTTGTAGACGAGGTCGAGCACAAGTCCGAGTCCCTGCCCGTAGCCGTAGGTGTTCAGTGACCGCAGTGCGGCAAGGCTCCGTTCGAAGACGCCTCGGCCTCGCTGCTTGTCGACATTTCCTTCCAGATAGCAAGGCAGGCTGGAGACCACATGGACCCCTTGCTCTGCGAGAAATGCTGCGAGGTCCTCTTGGCCGGGTTCCTGCAAGATGGTGAGGTTGCATCGGTCGATGACTTCGCGTCCGAGCGCCCGGGCGGCCATGACCAGACGCCGAAAGGATGGGTGCAGCTCTGGAGCGCCTCCCGTGATGTCGACGAGCGCGAGAGTGGGGTTTTCGTGGAGGATCTGGATGACCTGGTCGATCCGTTCCTCCGACATCATCTCCGTGCGGGTGGGGCCCGCATCCACATGGCAGTGCCGGCATGCTTGGTTGCACTTGCGGCCGAGGTTGACCTGCAACCAGGTGGGCGCTTCTCGTTTAAGGACCCCGAGACCGGCACGATCCAGGGCGCTGTCGAAGCTGAATGCTGTGGTGTTGTGGTTGCCGGGCATGACTGCTCCAGAGGGCTCCTCACTCCTTTGCCGCGATCTGAGCGCGATGACAAGCAGGTCTCCACTCCATCACCGGGGGGGAAGGCGCGAGCGGCTGTTGACACCACGCAGGCGGCGAGTGAGCGAAACGTAGATGGTGCTCCCTGACAGCATTTTTCGCTGACCGGTTGAAATTTCATCGTGCCGACCGGTACCGTTGGGGGGCTGCGTTCGGCCCAGCGGCCCGTTTCCAGCTTGGAGTGTTTGTGTCGTCTCTACTCACTTGGTTGTTTGCCCCGGCTCTTTTTTCGTCGGTGGCCGTGGCGCAGGATGCCGACACGTTCGACTTGTCTGGAAGCAACATGGATGGCGGCGGCACGCTGCAGCGCCATCACCCCCACCTCTCGCAGCGGGGCTCAGCCTACGCCGGTGCGGCCTTCGTGTTCGCCAAGGATCCACTGGTGGGCCTGCTCGACGATGGTTCCCAGGTCACGCTCGTGTCGAACCAGTTCTCTGCGCGTGTGATGGGTGGCTACAACTTCAACGGTGCGGCTCGGCTCGACCTCGACATTCCCACCTACCCAGCCGTGAATGTGGAGGGTACCTCCCAGTTCGCCATGGGCGACATTCGGCTGGGCGCGCTCATTCCCATCGTGGACTACGGCGACTCGGCCGAACAGGGGGTGGCCTTCGGTGTCACGCCCGTGCTGCGACTTCCCACAGCCACCCAAGATGCGTACGTGTCGAATGGTGGGTTTGGCGGTGGCCTGACGGCCAGCGTTGGCGGTCAGTCCGGCAAGGTCGGCTGGGTGGTCGATGCCGGAACGGAGCTCGGTCCAAAGTCCTCCATTGGCACCACGACCACAGGCAGCACCGTAGACGCGGGAGCAGGCGTGTCGTATGGCGTCGCCGATGCGTTTCGTCTGGGTGTGGAGTTCGACCAGCGGGTGTCGCTCGCCGAGTCGGGTACGGGGGCGACAAGTCCCACAGAGCTCCATGGATACGGCACATACGGCGACTGTGAAGGCTTCTTCGCAACGTTTGGTGGCGGAGCCGGCCTGGTGGCAGGCGTGGGGGCACCTGCATTCCGGTTGATGGCTGCGCTCAACTGGCGTGGAGCCACCTGCGAGGCGCCCGATACCGACGGAGATGGCATCACTGATGATGTCGACCAGTGCATCAACCGCCCCGAAGACATGGACGGCTTCGAAGACGAAGATGGATGTCCTGACGACAACGACAAGGATGGGATCCCCGACGACGATGATGCCTGCCCGAATGAGCCGGGGCCGGAAGAATACGATGGCTGTCCCGACACCGACGGGGATGGTGTGGTCGATCCGGAAGATGCCTGC
>CAJWOS010000335.1 GCA_913044235.1 uncultured Pseudomonadota bacterium | reverse complement strand
GGAGACCCTCGCTGAGGGCACGGTCACCGCTCGAGATCGCGACACCGGTTCGCAGCAGCGCATCTCGCTGGATGCGGTCCCTCGCTTCCTCGACGACAAGATCCACGGCTGAGGGTGTGGACCGGCCTCCGGTAAACGGAGCCGAGCGACACTACGGGCTCGACGGCGCCGGCCGCGCATGCGGTGGCGTCTGTGCCTCTCGGAGAGCGGAACGGGCGCGGCAGGGTTCCCCCGTTTTGCGGGCACTCATCGCGCGCGTGAAAGCAGCCGGTACTGAAAGGTGGTGCCATTGACCGTGATCGTCTGGTCCCGCTTGAGGATGTGTTGGTCCGCGACGGGGACACCGTCCACAGTCACCGTGGCGAACAGGCCGACCCGCTCGATCTTGTGCCCGTTCCCCGCCCACGACACCTTGGCTGCGGTCCAACGCCCGAGCCGACTCGCACAGGGAATCGTTGCGTTCGGCCCAATCTCAATCAAGGCCGCGCCGAGCCTCCACTTTGTGCCCTGGTCGCTGACGAGGCCCCCCAGCTTTCGCAGGGACTCGTATTCTTCGAGCTTCCGCCGAAGGTCGGGGGAAATGGAAAAGGTTTCCTCCTGGACCTGCCGCTGCACGCGCACAAAGCGCGGCATTTCTGCCAGCTCGTGGAGCTTGTACCCATCGAGGGCTTTCTCGTGAAGCCAGGTGAGGCGGAACTTCCCCACCCGAAAGCTCTCGTTGTGCTCGACGATGATCGGTCCGGTCAAGTCGACATCGCGGTACCGGATCGGGTTCTTGGAGGACAGCGGCGTCAGGCGAGCCGAGGTGCCGTCGAGGTCGCCGAGTGTCGCCTGGCTGCGGCTGACGGAGATATTCGGCAGGAGCAGGTCACAGTCGGCGCCGCGACCGATGCGAACAGTCGGCGAGCGTACTTCGAAGAGGCGTGCAGGCTGGCCGGACTCCTGGACAATGATCATCGGCATGGGACGGTCTCGGTGAAGGGAAGAAAGGTCTTACCACTCCACACGGTGAACGCGGGTGCCGAAAAACGCACGGCGTGGGGTCGGCGCTCGAAGGGAGGGATTGGGGGCGGGGCCGGTATGGAGGGTCATGCGGGGTTTCCCCAGGATGCCCAAGGCGGTACGATGGGTAGCATTCCGTTTCCGCAGCGAGTGTTGGATGCTTCGTACCCGTCTTGCCCGAGTCACCACGCTGTTGGTTGGCCTATGGATGCTCGCCTGTGGTGGACTGGGCGATACCGGATGGGAGGAGCCGTTTTGCGAGGTAGACTGTCCGCACGGCTCATTCGAAGTGGCCGACAATGAGTCGGCGGATCGGTGCACCAGTACCTGTGAGCCATTGGTCGACTGCCCCACGTGGGGGGTTCCACAAGTGACCGACGAGTGCTACTCCTGCACGCACATCACCGAGCGCGGGCAGCTGCTCCCGCTGCTCCCGAACATTGGCTACGGCAGTCTGGAAGAGGGGTGTGACCCGGAGAGAGAGAGCGCCTCTCTGACGCATGTGCTGTGGTGGGTGGAAGAAGACTACCGAATCGGTGCGGGAAGTCTGTGGGGCTCCGCGCACATTGTCTTTCGCAGTGGCGTCGACCAGACGGTGCTCTGTGATGTTGCATATGCGGTCACGGAGATACCCTTGGAGCCATCATGTACCGAGTGTGACGTCGAGATTGGAGCGATGCTCGAGTTCACCGACTACACGGGTGAGTTCTGCGAGTCTCTGCTCACCCACCATCGGCTGGAGTTTGCCGAGCTTGCGAACGGTGGGTCACTTCTGCTTGGCTATGCGGCCCAATGGACCTCTTGGGACGGTCGCATCCATGAAGATGTCGTCTTCCGCTACGACTACGACCTGATCTACGAAGCGAGCGACTGGATTCCCTACACACAAGCTGCGGAAGTCGGCCCGAGGACGAGCGACGGCACGCCTCGAAGCATTCGCACACTTGAACTCTGGGGGAGCGAGTGGGTCTCCATCTGGCGAGATCCGTACGACACCTATCGAGTCACCCATCCCGCGGAGACCACAACGCTCGGTCTCCCAACATCTGTCGAACCTCCTGCGGACCTCGCGCCCGCTTGGCGTCTGACCCCCGGCACGTCGTTTGGATCTGTGAGGTAGCCGGATCGGGCAAAGACTACCTTCAGAAGTTGATTTCCAGCCAGTATTCTGTGCTCGGTGCATCCCAGCATGCCACAGCGACCTCCACCACACCCGTGAGATCTTCGACCACAGTGGAGTGCATGGGCGTGCCAGGCTCGGCGGGGGCGGCCACCGTCTCCCCATCTTGAATCACGAACAGCGAGGGCACGGAGGAAACGCCATTCAGCTGGAACGTGGCATCCCCCATACAGTTGAGGTTGAACCGGAACCAGTCGACTTCGCCGTAGTCTCCCGTTTCATCCCCATCACCACAGTAGTACGTGTCGGTGGTGATGCTCATGTACCCTTCGATGTAGAGGCCTGCGTTGACCGTGCCGAGGTCGGTGGCTTGCTCGCGGGTGTCATCGGGCTCCTCGAGCTCAGCCCGGTTTGGTGTGCCGCTGCGACAGCTTGGGATGCTCGGCTCCGGGTCGGGCTGATCGACGTCTTCGTACCAATAGGCCCATTCCGCGGAGTCGCAGCTCCCGCCCATGTTCTCCCCGGATGGCAGAGTGGTGGCGCAGGTGTAGCAGGACTCGGTGATGACAGGCCACCATCCGTCGGGACAAGCCTGGGCGGCCACACAGGCGTAGCGACACTCGCCTTTGATGACGTTGACGTAATCATCGGAGGTCTCGGAGAACTCCCGATAGGCGTCGGGATACGTGCCGGCGGGGCATGCGTAGTTCCCACAGTCCGGTTGTTTCGGAACGTCCTTCCCACAGCCTCCGAGGGCCATCATGAGGGCAAGAATGGGTAGAGGATGCAGGTCGGGTTCAGTCACCAAAACGCACCTCGACATCGTAGCCCCCCCAGTCGTCGGTGCAGCGGGCCGTGACCCGGAATGGGCCGGGAGTGACTTCGATCGCGTCTGCGGAACGGGAGTAAGAGGTACCCCCGACCTCAACCTCGACCGCCATCGGGCTTGAGGTGGCAATGGTGAGCGAGGCGGTCCCCTCGCATGTGTACTCGCCCTCGAAGACATCGACGTCGACGCAGCCTTCCTCGCTTGCTTCGCGACGGTCCAGCATTCCGGAGAGCTGCAGCGACCGATTGATCTCACCCAACTCCTGGGTTTCATCGAGATGATCGTCGTATTCGCTGTCCTGTGAGCCGTTCTCGTCGAAGTCACCTTCGTAGATGGTGCGCCAGGATGTTCGACAAGACGGCGCTTGCCCATCGCTACCGGGGATCTCGTCATCTTCCGGCGGGGTCCAGTCGTCCTCTTCTTCGGTGGTCCCAGGAGATGTGGTTCCCTCGGAATCTACGTAGCTTCCCTCGTAGTCGCAGATGCCACTGAGGATGTCGCCGGACTCGGTGATGGGGGCACAGGTGTAGCAGTCGCGGGTGATGATGGGCACGCTGCCTTCGGGACAGGCCTGGATGGCTACGCAGGCGAATGTGCAGGACTCCTCGGCGTAGACCACATAGCCGATGCCGCCTTCCGCTTCGCTGCTCGGACCGCCGCTGACATCCACGAGTGTTGCATCCCCCGCTGTGCCCAGCTGCAGCGACTTTGTCTCATACGGACTTGTGCCGACAGGGCACGTCATTGAGACGCACTGACTGGCCTTCTTGCGGGGTTCATCGGCAAACCAGACGCACGAGCTCAGAGTCAGGATGCAGGGGAGAATTCGGGAAATGAGACCACCCTTTGGTTGCCAATGTCAAAATCATACCGAATGTAACGGCGGTTCGCGATGTTGGGGATCTGCACGGAGATGGGGCTGCTAGGCGCGGGTCACTAGCCATGCCCCCAGAGCCAGCAGGAGAACGCCCGCGAGCCGAGCCAGCGTGGCTGGTCGCTGCAGAGAGCCCATCAGGCCAAAGTGCTCGAAGACGACCGCAGCCACGAGCTGGCTGGCGACGGTGAGTGCGATGGCGGCGCCCACGCCCACCTCCGGGATGGCCCGATTCATACCGGCCATCGCTGTGACCCCGATCGCGCCGCCCAGAAGGGCCCACCATGGTGCCGATAGGGCGGCGCCGAGTCCGGCTTGTCGAAGGCCGACAGACATCCAGCCCAGACCCACGATGGTTCCCACCACGTGCAGCAAAACGGCAGACTCCATCTCGCCCGTGAACTTTGCGAGGCGGACGTTCATCTGCCAGACGACTGGCTGGACCGCGCCGACCAGGAGGGGGATCAACAGCCAAATGGGGTGCATCGAGTCTCCAGTGCGTGCGCCGGGGCTATCTCAGTACGTTCCGCCAAACCGTTTTGGTTGGGGGTAGGCGTGGGATGCTGCGACGCCTGTGGATCGAGCTCACGGCAGTCCGTTGCTCGCGAGGTGTGCGAAATCCAACCGGCAGCCGTCGGACAGGTGCTCGGTCTGGCGCTGGATCGTGGCATAGCGAGCCGGTACGCGCTCCAGCAATGCATCCACGTGAGGTGCGTTGCACAGCACGACGTCGAAGGACTGGGGCTCGAAGATCGCGAGCGGGGTCGCCAGAATTGCTGCGAGGTCGAGGTTGGTCTCGAGGCTGACGTAGGAGCCGTCGCGCTCCGGGGTGATGTGTATCGTGAGGTAATCGGTGTCGCGGAGTGCGTTGAGGGAGTACCCAAAGGGCTCGAACACAAAGTCGTCGACCATGGCACCGGGCATCATGGACTCCAGACGCAAAAAGGTGCGGATGGCCTGGGTGGACAGACCGGGCTGCGTGAGCGCTGCGGTGGCCTCGTCAGACAGGTGGTGCATCAAGAGCTCGGAGGTGCGCGGCGCGGGCGGCGCACTGGGCTCGGACTGCATGTGGAAGACTTGCGTGTAGTGGTCGTGTTCTTGTCCGAGAAGCAGACGCTCTCCAGGCAGTCTTCGGAGCAGGCTGGCCACGTCCTGGTCAAAAGATGTGGGCTGCAGGTGTGCGAAATACTCGTTCTTGCGCTGGAAGCGGAGGGACTGGACGGCCGCTCGATCAAGACGGTCGAGCAGATGATGGATGGACTCCACCAGCTGCGTGCGCCCGCAAGTGATCAGCAGCAACCGATGCGACCAGACGAACAAGGAGGACTCGGAGAGAAGGTAGGCATCGCAGCAGGGATTGCGCACCACGGAGAGCACTTCGGCCGCACAGGCCTCAACGAGCCGATGCCAGAATTCGGCTGGCAGGCGCCGCAGATCGACCTGGGGTCCGACGAAGACCTCGCACCTCTTCTCGACACCTTCAAACGGAACCATCACCCGATCTCCACAGTGGGTTTGCCCCGGACCGCGAGACGCGATTCGGTGTGATGTGTGGGTTGTGTGCTTCTGTATGCCGCCTTGCGGGGCCGACGTAGGAGGCGAGCAAGGAATTTTCCCGGTTGCTTGGATGGGACCGTGCAGATTGGCGGCTGGGGGCGCGTGCCACGGTGCTCTGGAGCTACCAATACCGATCGGCTGGGGTAATCCCTTGACTTGAACGGAGAGCACGATGTCTTGGACCGGAATGCTTGCGCTGGCAGCCGCGCAAGAGCCTACGTTAGACCGCGACCTGCTCGACACGAGCGACTTGATGTGGCGGCCGGTGCACGACTCTGTGATGGGTGGGCGCTCCACAGGGGAGGTGGTGGAAAGCGAGCAGGGAGTTCGGTTTCAAGGGCAGCTCTCGCTGGAAAATAGCGGGGGCTTCGCGAGCATGCGAGGGGAATCGCGTGTGCTGGACCTGCACCGAACCGAAGGCCTTCAGCTTGAGGTCGAGGGCGATGGTCGCCCCTGGTTTGTCACGGTCGACCGGTCGGATGTTCGCTTGCGAGCGGGCAGCTATCGGGCAAGCATCCAGACCCGCGCGGGGGAAGTCACCACCCACAACCTCCGGTGGACCGAGTTCCTGCCAAAGTCCTTCGGCCGGCCGGTCGTGGGCGTGCCCGGTCTCGGGTCTGCGCCGGAACGAATCGTTCGGATTGGGTTGATGGTCTCCGACGGCTTGGAAGGCGGATTCGACGTTCTGGTCCGCGCGATTCGTCCGCTTGCACCGTCTTCGCTATTGCCGGAACCGGGTGAGAGTGGCTCGGCTCGAAAGGGCGGCGTGGCGAACGCTTTTATGCGGGCCATCGAAATTGGGGTGCCCGCGTTCAATCGAGGCGATGCAGGCGTGTGTCGCGCGCACTACCAGACGGTGATTGAGACCATGATCATGCTCTCGGATGTGCACCTCTCGGAGTCCCAAGCACAGCGGTTTCGGGCCGCACTGGGGGCCGCCTCGACGGAATCAGACGTCGATGCAGCCTGGACGCTTCGTCGGGCCATCGACAACCACCTCGAGACCCTGGCGGGAGCGTAGCGCAGTGGATTGCGCCCCACTGCACTACACACCGAGAGCGCCGACATTTCCTGTGGGCTGGATGCACCGGGCGACTCCGACGGGGACGGGGGTGCTCAGGGCACGGATGTGGTCGTCCGGAAAGACGTCTGTGAAGGGACGTGGAACCGCGTGTGCCAAGGTGATTTCATGCCGAGACCCGTCAGGAAGTCGTTGTCGAGGGGACGCGTCGGGGGGAGCGGTAGGGTAGGAGGAGCGTCGGGGCGCGCGGTGCAGGATGGCACGCCACAGGCGGAGGATGCATGCGTGTGTTGGTCACCCAAGACATCGACAAGGCTGGTGTGTCTGTCCTCGCGCGCGCGGGCCTCGAGGTGGACGTGGTGTCGAGCGAGGCGCCCATCGCAGAGCTGGTGCTTCGCTTCCGGGTGCGCGGCTGCGTGGGCTTGCTGTCCATGCTCACCGACACGGTTGATGCGGATCTCATGGATGCCGCACCCCTCAAAGTCATCGCCCAGCATGCCGTGGGCGTGAACAACATTGATCTGGATGCGGCGCGGTCGCGCGGCATCGTGGTCACCCACACCCCGGGGGTGCTGACCGCTGCCACGGCCGACTTCACCATGGCGCTGCTGCTGGGACTCGGGCGGAACCTTCTCGCCGGAGACTCCATGGTGCGCAACGGGGGGTTCTACGGGTGGCACCCCACCACGCTGTGTGGTCTCGATCTCGACGGCGCGCGGCTGGGGATTGTCGGCCTTGGGCGCATCGGGCGCGCGGTGAAGCAGCGAGCGGAAGCCTTTGGCATGGAAGTGGTGCACCACGGACGCACTGGTGGCCTGTCGCTCGACGAGCTGCTTCGCACCAGCGATGTGGTCTCACTGCATTGCCCGCTCACGGAGGCCACTCACCACCTGATCGACCGTGAGGCGCTGGCGAAGATGAAGCCCGGCGCGTTGCTCGTCAACACCGCTCGCGGGCCCGTGGTCGACGAATCGGCGCTCGTGGACGCGCTGCGTGCTCGGCAGCTTGGGGGAGCGGCACTCGATGTGTTCGAAGCGGAGCCAACGGTTCACGCGGGCCTGATGGAGCTTCCAAATGTGCTCTTGGCACCCCATCTGGGCTCAGCGACGGTGCGCACCCGACGAAAGATGGCTGTCATGGCCGCGACCGACCTGGTGGCTGTGCTGCAGGGCGAGGCGCCGACCCATCGCGTGGTCTGATGCGGTCCGTCGAGGTCCGGTGAGCGGTGGGTCACTACGGAGCTTCGAGCCTTGTGGAAGTTTGGTGGAGAGCGGCTGATTGGGGGCATTTAGGTGGCGGAAGTTCCCGTGATACCGCCCGCAAGAATGAATTCTCGGCCTCGTTGTAGCTCCGGAGGCAACTGCGTTTCCCGCGACGGTCACGGAATCTAAACCTCGTTGTCTCACGACTGACACGGTTTTCGGCATACTGCGATGATTCCCATGACTCGGAGGATTTCCCCATGCGCATTCGCAGTCTCATCCTTTTTTCCTTGCTCCCGGCCGCGTTTCTTGGTTGCTCCGGCGAAACCAGCACCGACGACAAGGCGGAAGAAGCTGACGCCGACACCGATAGCGACGCAGATACCGACACCGACACCGACACCGACACCGA
>CAJWOS010000334.1 GCA_913044235.1 uncultured Pseudomonadota bacterium | reverse complement strand
GGTGTGCATCAAGGCGGGCCAAGGCAGCGCGCTGTCGTGTGTGGTGTCGGATCTGTTGCGAAAGCAGGTCGGTCGCCTCCGCGATGGGGGCCGATGAAATGCTTCGAACCACTGGCGCGGCAGCCTCCCAGACCGATGGAGGCAGGACCTCCGGCTGCATCTGATTCAGCACACACATCCGGACTTGTGCCTGCGCATCGCCGAGGCGATCCCACAAGTCGAGGGTCTCGCTGACGGGCATCTCTTCTGGAATCGAGACGAGCACCAGGCCTGTGCGGGCAGGGTCGGCCAGCACGTCATGGACTTGCTTCAAGCCGTCATACATGGGTCCAGCCCGCGTCATGTCCATCATGGCTTGCGCTGCGCCGAGCATGGTGAGGCCATGTCCTGTCGCTGGGGCATCCACGATGATGCGGTCCCAAGTCGGGTGACCGTCGTGTTGCTCGCGCTCAAGGTCCATGACCTTGCCGAGCTGCAGTGCATCGTGCAGCCCTGGAACCGCATCGATGAACGGTTCCATGATGCGGTTTTCAAACACCATCTTGTACAGGCGTCGAAACTTTATCTGCTGGACCACATAGTCTTCGAGGGCGGCTCGCGGCGTGATCGAGAGGGTGGACACTTGCGGCACCAGAACCGTGACATCGTAGCCGCTCGGAGGGTGCCCAAAGAGCCCAGGGAGCACCTGCGCTCCTGAGGTCTCCAAGACCATCACTCGCTCACCGCGCGCCGCAAATCCCAGCGCGAGCGCAGCCGAAACGGTCGTCTTCCCCACACCACCCTTGCCGGTGACGACCAAGACCCTGGGCCATCGTTGCGATCCGAGGGGAGTGGCTTGGCGTGGAGTGCTCACGCGGGGGCTTCCGAGCTTGGGGCGGGAATATCGACAGTGGGTGCCGCGAGCGCATCACGCACGGCGGTGAACGTACGCCCATCGAAGAGCAGGTCGAGGTGTCCCGCAAGTTCGATGCGCACGTTGGAGCCGCCCGCTATCGCGCTGCTGGTGGCTGGGACCACTATCTGGTCGGTCGGAGTCCAGATAGACACGATCGGCACCATGGCCGGGTGGATGTCGGCAATCGTCGTGCTTTCCGGCTCGAGATCCCGCGCCTCCAGCCGCAGTCCCAGGTAGGCGGTCTCGGTGCCGTGCCATGGCGTGGCGATGCTTACAATTCTGCGTACATCATCGTGTCCGTTCATTCGAGCCGCGTACCAGGCGGCGATGATTCCCCCCATGGAGTGGGCCACGATGTCCACGCGGTCCTCGCCAGAAAGGCGCTTCATTTCTGCGATGCGCTGTGCGAGATGGCGTGCGTGAGCGGCGACTGGATTGCCCCAGGGACCATGGTTGACGGAGTGCACCCACCGCCATCCACGCTTCTGCAGGTACCAAGCAAGCGGCCACATGGTGGCTCGATTCATGTCGTAGCCATGGACCAACAGGACCGGAACTCGATGCGTGCTGCCCGGTCCAGGGCGAGGGGGGCCTGCGGGTCTCATCCCCAGCGCCAAAAGGGGTGCAATCGCCCAGCTGGCGACACTTTCTCGGATCCACCATGCCACCATGCCGAGCCCGTGCGATGGAGGGTGGGGCGAGCGCCAGCGGGCGAAAACGCCTGCAAAGAGCACGAAACAGGCGGAAGCTGCCAACGTGCTGATGAAGAGGGCGGCGAGAAGCGGAATCATCAGGGAGAGACGTAGCGCAGGGGAAATGGGGTGTGCAAGGGTTGCCGGTTTCGAGGAGCCGCATAGTCTCCCGGAAACAGCCGGTCTGCGGAGATGTGTATGCCCATCTATGAATACCGATGCCCCGACTGCGGCGTCGAGTTTGAGCGAATCCAGTCCTTCAAGGATGATCCGATCAAGGACTGCCCAGAGTGCGAGAGTGCCAACGTGATCAAGAAGATCTCGCTGTCGGCTTTTTCACTCAAAGGCAGCGGCTGGTACAAGGACCACTACGGCCTGAAGTCCGGCAGCAGCTCGCAAGCTGAGTCCGGCTCGTCGGGTTCCGACAGCAGCGGCAGCGGCAGTTCAGACGCGGGGGCGTCGAGCAGCTCCGCCGACTGAGCCCATCCGAGCTCGATGGAGGGGCTGCGGGAACCCTGCGCGTCGGCCTACCTTGCGGGCCAGCCACTCTCGCCGTTGGTCGCTTCCATCCAGCGTGCCGCGAGCAGGGTTGGGCCTAGGGTGACGGCCAAGAATCCGACAAGACGTATCCACCCCGGCAGCAGGTCTTTTGATAGCCAGGCCGCGGTTGCGGAGAGGCACATCCCGGCAGCCCACAGCGTGCCGCACCAGATCCAGCGTGCCCGTCTCACCGCGCGAGGCTCGACCCGACGGGGATCGGTGGGTGGCAGCTCGTCGAACGTGGGGAGGTCGGGGTCTGGGATGGCATCAATACCTCGACTCCATGCCACCAGTGCCGCCCCGGCAACGAGCAGAGCGGTAGGAGGAGTGAGGGCCACCAACGGCAGCATGTCTTCAGCAAGGAAAGCCCACGCGATCAGGCCAGCGATGCCGAGCAGCCCGAGCGCCCCCCCGACCATTTGCCCTCCCCAGCGCTGCAGCCGCTGATCTCGCAGGTCGGCTTCACGGATGAGGGGAGGGGACACGAGCTCAGGCTCCTTCGACCGCCGCCCAGCCGTCGCAGGAACAGAACAGGTGGCGGTCGCCCCAGGCGTTGTCGATGCGAGCCACCGATGGCCAGTACTTGCGTCCACGAAGCCAAGCGACGGGCCAGGCGGCTTGGGTGCGGGAATAAGCGCGCGTCCATTCCTCTGCGGTCACGACATCCACGGTGTGTGGCGCGTTTCGCAAGGGGCCCGCTTCTGGAGCCATACGACCGGATTCCACCGCTTCGATCTCAGCACGAATGTGGATCATGGCATCGATGAAGCGGTCGAGCTCCGCGAGATCCTCTGACTCCGTCGGCTCGACCATGAGTGTGCCCGCAACCGGCCAGGACAAGGTGGGCGCATGGAAGCCGAAGTCCATCAGCCTCTTGGCGACATCTTCTGCAGTGACGTGATGAAAGTGCCGCAGGTCGAGAATGCACTCGTGGGCAACGCGGCCTGAGCGACCGGTGTAGAGAACCGGAAAGTGGTCCTTGAGGCGGGTGGCCAAGTAGTTCGCGTTGAGGATGGCCACCTCACTGGCCTTCGTGAGACCTTCGCCGCCCATCATCGCGATGTACGCCCAGGAAATGGGAAGAATGCTGGGACTGCCCCATGGTGCTCCCGAGATGGTGCCGAGCGGAACGGCCCCCCCCATCTCGATCACAGGGTGCCCTGGCAGGTACGGCGCGAGATGGGCTCGCACACCAATCGGTCCCATTCCGGGTCCACCACCACCGTGCGGAATGCAGAAGGTCTTGTGGAGATTCAGGTGCAGCACATCTGCACCCAGCTCGGCAGGACGAGACAGCCCCACCATCGCGTTCATATTGGCGCCGTCCATGTACACCTGGCCGCCATGACGGTGCACGATGGCGCAGATCTCCCGAATTTCTTCCTCGAACACGCCGTGAGTGCTCGGATACGTGACCATCAAAGCCGAGAGCGAGTCGGTGTGTTTTGTGGCCTGAGCGCTGAGGTCGGCCATGTCGATGTTGCCCTGGTCATCGCACTGCACCGGAACCACCTTCATTCCGGCCATGACTGCGCTGGCGGGGTTGGTGCCGTGGGCAGACGTGGGAATCAGGCACACCTTGCGATGCGCTTCGCCACGAGCGCGGTGCCAGGCGCGAATGCTCAAGAGGCCGGCATACTCGCCCTGGGAGCCTGCGTTGGGCTGAAGAGAAATGGCGTCAAAGCCCGTGACCTCCGCAAGCCAGGCCTCCAGATCCGCAAACAGGCGCGTGTAGCCCTCAGCTTGGTCGCGAGGGGCAAACGGATGCAGCCCCCCAAAGCCGCGCCAGGTCACCGGAATCATCTCTGTCGCGGCATTGAGCTTCATCGTGCAGGAGCCGAGCGGAATCATCGATGTATCGAGTGCGATGTCTTTCACCTGAAGCTGGTGGAGGTACCGCAACATCTGAGTCTCGCTCCGAAAGCGGTGGAAGCGGTCGTCGGTCATGTACGCCGAAGACCGCGCCATCCCCTCTGGCAATGGACGCGCCTGAATGGCCGAGGGGGACTCCTGTGGAGGCAGCCCCATCCCGGTGAGGCATGCCACCAGCTCTGCGTTGGTGGTTCGTTCATCGAGCGCGATCACGACGCTCCGCTCTCCCTTGGACCGGATGTTGAAGCCCGCCCCAAGCGCTCCGGCCACCGATGCAGCTCGTGCATTTGCGTCGGCAAAGTCAATGCGCACAGTGTCGAAGAGGCACTTGTTGGGGACAGCACAACCGTGAGCGGCGGCGGTTTGGGCTACGAACTCTGCCATGTCCCGCAGACGCTCCGCTTGAGCGCGGAGCCCTTCCGGGCCGTGCCAGGCACCGTACATTCCCGCCATCACCGCGAGGAGCACCTGCGCTGTACAGATGTTCGATGTGGCCTTGTTGCGCCGGATGTGTTGCTCGCGGGTCTGCAAGGCCATGCGCAGTGCGGGCCGACCTTCCACATCTTTCGAGACACCGATCACCCGCCCTGGGATCTGTCGCTTCATCTTGCTTCGTGCTGCCAAAAAGGCCGCATGCGGACCACCGTACCCAAGAGGAACCCCAAACCGCTGGCTGTTGCCGACCACGATATCGGCACCTTGCTCACCGGGAGGAGTGAGCACGGTGAGGGAAAGCAGGTCGGTCGACACGCAGAGGAGTGCCTTGTGGTCGTGGAGCGCTTGGGCGAGCGGCCGGAGATCACGAATCGTACCTGTGGTTCCTGGGTACTGCACGAGCGCCGCGTAGACGGATGGGTCTGCAGCGGCCTCGACGAGCTGGCCGAAAGGCAACGAGACCACCTCGACTCCCAAGGGCTCCGCACGGGTCTGCAGCACTGCGAGGGACTGCGGATGAATGTCGTCGGCCACCAAGAAGCGGTCGTTCTTCTTTTTGGAGAGTCGATGCGCCATGGTCATGGCTTCGGCCGCCGCCGTGGCCTCATCGAGCATGGATGCGTTGGAGATTTCCATGCCCGTCAGGTCCTGCACGAGGGTCTGGAAGACGAGCAGCGCCTCCAGGCGGCCTTGGCTGATCTCTGCCTGATAGGGCGTGTATGCCGTGTACCAACCTGGATTCTCAAGGATGTTCCGCAACAGAACGGAGGGTGTGTAGGTGTCGTGGTACCCGCCACCCAGCCAAGACCGGAGCACTCGGTTTGCGCCGGCGTAGCTGGAGAGCTGCTCGAGTGCCTCAGCTTCCGACAAGGCTGGAGGCAACGACAGCGACTCCGGTGCGCGAATCGCAGCCGGGAGGGCCTCGGTCATCAACTGTTCGACGGTCTCGACTCCGACAGTGTCGAGCATTTTCTGAACTTCGTGTGAGCGAGGACCGATGTGACGAGAGACGAATGCCGCGGCCATGGTGACTCCAGTTCCCGCGCCCCGAGGCGCGTGTTGAGAAGCGTGGTGCGTAGCGTGCCAGAAGTCCCGGCACGGGTGGGGCTCCCGCCGAAGATGTCTCGGCGCAAGCGCCGTATAACCCCTCGAACGGGTGCCTTTCGGCTGTCGATTCCGGATGGCGGAAGCGGTGGGGTCCGACTCGATCCGTGGTGCCGCGCGACCCCTCGACTTGCTCGTTCATGTGTGGTTTGTTGGCGCACCCGATACCCCCTCCGTCACCGAACCCGGAGTCCGTCATGACCGATCTTCGCCGCACGCCGCTCTTTCAGGCACATGTCGATGCTGGAGCCCGGATGGTTGACTTCGGCGGCTGGGAAATGCCTGTTCAGTACACATCGATGATGGCCGAGCATCGGCAGGTGCGCGAACGCGTGGGACTCTTCGACGTCTCGCATATGGGCGAGGTGCGGGTTCGGGGTGCGAAGGCGCTTGCCGCGGTACGGCACCTCGTCACCAATCAGGTCGACATCGTAGACGGTCAGGCTCAATACACGGCCATGTGCAACGAGCGAGGCGGGATCATCGACGACCTGATCGTCTACCGCATCGCCGAAGACGACATCTTGGTGTGCGTCAACGCCGGCAACCGCGAGAAGGACTTCGCGTGGATGGTGGAGAACAACCCGTTCAAGGGGGAAGTCGATATTACCGATGAAGGCGATCAGTGGGGGCAGATTGCCGTCCAGGGCCGCCTTGCGGAAGCCACGCTGCAAGCACTCACCAACATTCCGCTCGATACGATGCGGTACTACTGGCACGGGGGTGGCACTGTTGCGGGGGTGGATGGTTGTCTGGTCGCACGGACCGGGTACACCGGAGAAGACGGGTTCGAAGTGTTCGTGCCCGCCGATGTGACTCGCACTGTCTGGGACGGACTCCTCGACGCTGGAGCGGCACATGGCGTCTCGCCCATCGGTCTTGCGGCGCGCGACACCCTCCGACTGGAAGCGCGAATGTGTTTGTATGGAAACGACATCACGGAGCAGACCACACCGCTGGAAGCGGGGCTTCGATGGGTCACCAAGCTCGACAAGCCGAACTTCATCGGGAAAGCCGCCTTGCTTGCCCAAAAGGAAGCGGGCCTGACCCGTCGGCTCGTGGGGTTGGTGGTCGAAAAGCGGATTGCTCGGCACGGACACGCGGTGCTGGTTGAGGGCGAGGTTCGAGGGGAAGTGACCTCGGGCACACGCTCTCCCACCCGCGGGGACAACATCGCGCTCGCGTATGTTCCTCGCAGCCATGCGCGTCCCGGTTCCGAAGTTCAGGTTGATGTCCGGGGCCGAGTGGCTCGGGCTGTTGTCCACAAGGGCGCTTTTTACAAGCGCAACTACTGACTTTCACTGCAGGAGACTTCCATGTCCTCTCCCCAAGACCTCCGCTACACGAAGTCGCACGAGTGGGTGCGCCGTGAGGGTGACACCGTCGTCGTCGGCATCACGCACTACGCCCAGAACAGCCTCGGCGATGTGGTTCATGTAGAAATGCCAGAAGAAGGCGACGCTTTCGAGCAGGGTGCTGAGGCCGCTGAGATCGAGAGCGTCAAGGCTGTGAGCAGCATCTATGCGCCCGTTTCGGGTACCGTGCTGGGCATCAACGAAGCGATCGAAGATGGGCCGGAAGTGGTCAACGACGACGCCTACGGCGAAGGGTGGCTGTTCAAGTTGTCGCTCGCCGATGCCAGCGAGCTGGAGTCGTTGATGAGCGCAGAAGCGTACGGGCAGCACATTGAGGCTGAGGGATAGAGTTGTGTCGGAGTCCGATGAGGCAAAGACCTTTGAAGAGCGAGCGCGCTTCGAGGACCTGCTTGAGTTCCCCACGGAGTTCACATTCCGTGTGGTGGCGGCCGCGTCCCCACAGGTCGCCCGGGACTCCACGGAGTGCTTGGAGCGGCTCACGGGTATGTCCGTATCCATCTTGAGCACCAACCCTTCGCGAACTGGCAAGTGGTCGGTGTATCGGGTGCAGGCCACCGTCGCGTCAGCGGATCAGATCCGGACTGCGTACGACGAGCTCGCGAAAGTGTCGGGTGTTCGGATGGTTCTCTGACCTCGCGGCTCGGCGGCTCAGAGCGAACATGCAAGCCCCCCAACCGTCCCAGATCGCCGCGATCGTGACTGCTGCGCGGTGCGTTTTCAGGGGGCTCAACAAAATAGAAGCCCCCTCCAGTCAGCGGCGCCCCGCCATTCAAGCGCTGGGGGCGTCACGGACCTGACCGGAGGAGGCGCGGCGAATCGTGTTCTTACCGGCGGGCTGGGGGCGTCGATGCCGCTGATATCAAGGAGAGGGCGGACAAAGATCGACTGCTCGTACGAAACACGGGCCATCTTCGCAAGGAGCTCTTCCAAGTGAAGGAGGAGCTTGAAAATACGAAGCGAAAGCTCGAAGTCGATTCCAAATACGATTTGGAACAATCCCGCCAGGAGGCCAAGCGGTTACGCGAGGAGCTGCAGCGAACGCAATCGCAGGTTGGAAAGCTCGAATTTTCGCTACGCAGAGCGCAAAATCTCCGCCGCAAGGGC
>CAJWOS010000333.1 GCA_913044235.1 uncultured Pseudomonadota bacterium | reverse complement strand
GGCGGAGCAGGCGGGTCGGAGACAGACTGTTGGGCGGGACGCCGAAGGGCGCATCGTGGACTGGACGGATGCCTTGGGGGCAAGGCTACAGATTCGCTGGGAGGGAGATCGAGTCGCCCAGTTGATCGACGCATCCGGTGCAGCGGTCATCCTGGAGCGTGACCAGGCCGGTCGGGTCGAGGCGGTCCTCACACGGAATGGCGGCCGGTGGGAGCTTGGCTACGACCTCGATGGCCACCTTGATGCGGTCCAGGACCCTGCCGGTCGGGTGCTCAAGCTGGCGCATGACAGTGGCGGTCGGGTATCGCGTGCGTCCTACCAGGAGCGGCGGCTGCGCTTGGAGCGAGACTCCGCCGGGCGCATTGTGGGCGTGGTCGATCCCCGTGGCGTGCGGACGGGCCTCGTTCGCGATCCCACAGGTCGTGTGCGCGCGATCCGTCAGGTGGGCAAGTCGATGCAAATCGAGCGGGATGCGGCGGGTGAGGTGGTGGCTGTTCGTCATGGCGACACTGAAGTGTTCGTGCGGCGCGACGTGGCAGGGCGTCCGATCGGAGCGGGTCCCATCAGCTGGAGTCGCGACATCATGGGCTGGATCGACAAGCTGGTCTCTCCAGGACTGACCCTGGCCTTCGGTCGTGACGCGGTGGGACGGATTACCTCTGTGCGTGCCGGTGAGGAGAAGCTCACGGTCTCTCGCAATCTGCTCGGTGAACCGATGCACTGGCAGGGTGCGGAAGCGGACGTGCGAGTGGAGCGTGACTCGGCCGGCCGCATTTCCCTGGAGGCTGTCGGCGGAACCATCCTCCGGGTGATGCGTGGGGTGCGTGGGCATGTCGAGCGCGTCGAGAGCGCGCGTGGTGCCTGGAAGTGGTCCCGTGGTTCCGATGGCGCCCTGCTGCGCATGGAAGGCCCCGATGGCGTCGGGGTCGGGGCCGATCGGGATCTCGCGGGGCGGCTGGTGTTCGCCCGCCTGCCGGGTGGCGGGTTGGTGCGCCGGGCCTTTGATGAAGGTGTGGTGATGGAGCAGGTGGATGATGCCGGGGGTTCCGTGGTCTCCCAAGCGGCCTGGTCCCCGGATGCCTTCGGACGGATAGCATGGGCGCAGTTGGACGACGGGCCCCGAATCATCTGGAAGACCGGCCCAGACGGCGCTCTTGTGGCCATCGAGTCGGGAGCGGAGGAAGACGAAGAGGAGACCTGGTCATTCGGACCTCGCATGGACCGTGGCCCCGGTGGATGGGTGCGCGTAGGCGATCTCCTGGGTCGCACCACCGAGCTGATGGTTGGCGAGACGTGGCCCGCCTGGGGTGCCGTCGGAGGGGCGTGGGCCTACGAGCGGTCACCTGCGGGCGCGGTGGACCGCGTCATCGGAGCCGATGGCGTGTTTGCGCTCGAGCACGACGCCTTCGGAAAGCTGGCATCGGTCACCACTGCAGACACAGCATGGCGCGTCCAGTGGGACGCGCTCGGGCGGCCTTCCAAAGTCATTCGACCAGGCGGGGGGATGGATGTGACCTGGGCACCCGGTCAGGTCGATGGGACGCCCCTCGCCACCGGAGTCGATAGCGAGACTGCCTGGGTGGACATACCCGGAGGAGCGCTTGGCTGGAGTCGGGCCCGCATGGCCAAGACCACCCCCATGGCAGGTGCGGTTGTGCTTCCTGGCGGCCTGGGTGTCCGTGTTGAGGATGCTCTGGGGGTGGTGAGCATGCGATGGGGCTACCAGACCGGCGTGGCCGATTCTGCGGTGCTCGATCCCCTTGGTGGCCGGGGAGGGATCTCGATGTTTGCGGGTGGGCCGGAGCTGTTTGTGGGCGGTGCGCTGGACCCGGCGTCACCCGCTCGAACGGACGGCACATTGGACTGGCCGTGGATGGTCGATATCGGACAGGCTCGAGTGGCGCGGTCTGCTTGGAATCCCGAGGGATGGGAGCCACGTTCCGCCTGGGGAGAGCCCGTCCGCATCGCGTCGCAGTTGGGACTCGTCGACATTCCGGTCCGGCGAGGCACCGAGCAGCTGCCAGCGGCCTATCCTTGGTTGCCGGCCTCCATCCAGTCGGCCTCCGCGCCGATTGGACCGCCGCGAGGGGTGGTGGACGTCATCGCAGAGCTGCCTGCGCTCGAAGGACGGATCCTCGCGCAGTTGATGGGTACCGGAGGAGCGCTGGACTGGTCCGTAGTGGTGGGCCCCGTTGTGACCGACGCGGAAATCGGGCATTTACCGCCTGGGGTCTACATCGGCGGGCTGCATCGTGGGAGCGTAGCTGACGACGACTTTTCCCGTGCTCCGCTGGCCAAAAAAATTGTTGCCGGGTGGGGAGGGCTCCTATAAAACTGCGGGGCTTCGTCCAGACGGGGCCCGCGTCGCCTCCGTGCGTCGTGTCATGGTGGGTGTAGCTCAGTAGGTTAGAGCGCCGGATTGTGGCTCCGGAGGTCGTGGGTTCAAATCCCATCACTCACCCCTTTTCCCAAACACGCGGGCCTATAGCTCAATCGGCAGAGCATCGGACTCTTAATCCGCAGGTTCCAGGTTCGATTCCTGGTGGGCCCACTCCGAAAACGTCACACGACTCCGTGTGGCGTTTTTTCGTTTGAACCGTCCGTTTTCGCCAAACAATCCGTCGCTGAGCAGACATTTCCCGTCAGTGAAGCATCGAATCCCCAATTTGGGCCCTTCCACGTGTTGCCGGTGGGGCCTGCCCGTGTTCTAAGGCGCGGCGATACCCTGGCATCCAGCGCCGCGCGCATCCATTTTGCGGAGTGCAAACTCTGGAGCCACCAGAACACTTCCTTCGCTGGAACCACCGGCCAAATCCACGGGTCCGTCCAGCCTGCCTGACCCGCTCGGCTCCTTCCCATCGCGGCCCCGAGCGCTGAATCCGAGGAAAACATGCAGTACGAAGTCGAGAGCAAGCAGCTCACCACGATTCGCCGTCGAATGGAATTCTCCGTGCCGGGCTCCGCCGTCAAGGCCGAGCTCAAAATGGAGTATGACAAGCTCCGGCGCACGGTTCGCCTGCGGGGCTTCCGGCCCGGCAAGGTGCCCGTCTCGGTCATCAAGAAGCGCTTCGGTGGCCAGGTTCGGGCCGATGTTGCAGAGCGCGTGGTCAACCAGGTTTGGCGCGAAGTTGTTTCCGATGTCGAGGTGGCGGGCCAGCCCCAACTTGTCGACCAGGGCGACCTCTCCGGCGGTCAGCAGTTCTCCTTCGCGATCGAGGTCGATGTGCGGCCGGAGGTCGAGCTTGGAGAGTACAAGGGGCTCAACATCGAGTACGTCCGTCGCGACGTCGACGAGGCGAGCGTAGACCAGATGGTGGGCGTGAAGCTCGCGTCCCTGCGGCGGATCCAAGAAGTCGAGGAAGAACGTGCGGTCCTTGCGGGCGACTTTGTCTTGACTGCTCTCAAGCTTGTCGACGGCGAAGAAGAAGTCATCGAGGAGCCCGGAACCCTGATCAACACCGGTGCTGAGCGGTTCTACCCAGGCATCGAAGGCTTGCTTGTCGGCCTGAAGAAGGGTGAAGAGAAGACCGAAGAGGTCACCATCGCCGACACCACCGTCCTCGACCAGATCAAGGGACGCACCCTCACGGCCACGGTCAAAGTGGAAGCCATCCAGGCTTACGTCACTCCGGAGCTGACCGATGAGGTCGCTGGCGAGCTTGGCTACGAGGGTGGAGAGGACGGCATGCGTGCAGCCATCCGGATGGAGATCGATGAGCGCATCGATGCCTCCGCGCGGGAGGCCGCGCAGGTCAAGCTGCTTCAGGCGCTTGTGGCGGGTCACGAGTTCGAGGTGCCCACGGCTATGGTCGACGAGCAGTTCGAAGCACTGGTCGAAGAGCACAAGATTCGCCGGGCCTACGCGGGCGAAGACATGCGGACCATTACCATCGACGAAGCGACCCAGGCCGACCTCCGCTCGCGCGCTGTGTTTGCCGCCAAGGCAAGCATCCTGCTGCTCCAGGTGGGCAAGGTCGAGTCCATCGAGGTCACAACCGAAGACATCGACGTCAAGATCGGCGAGATCGCTTCGCAGCGCGGCCAGACGCCACAGGCCATCCGTGGGTACCTGGAGCGCGAGAACGCCCTTCCTGTCCTGACCACTCGGGTCACGGAAGAAAAGGTCATCGGCTGGTTGATGGAAAATGCGGTTCTCAAGGCGGTTGCGCCTTCGGAGACGCCCGCTGAGGCTGCACCTGCTGAGGCTGCACCCGCTGAGGCTGACGCTCCGGCAACGGAGGACAAGGCCGAGGAAGCTGCCGAGGCTCCCGTCGATCTCAGCAAAAAGTCGGTGAAGGAGCTCAAGGCCATGGCCAAGGCGTCTGGGATGAAGGGCTTTTCGTCGATGAAGAAAGCTGACCTGATCGCTGCGCTCTCCTGAGCGGCTGCGAGTCATTCGACAACTTGCGGCCGGGAGGACCCGTCCTCCACGGCCGCCCATTGGACTCCGAGTGTTTGCACTCGGAGTTTTGCTTTTTGCGGCCCGACACTAGGGTTGTGGGCGGCTTTACCCCCCGCGTTCGGATAAGATCAGGGTCGACGGGGAAGGCATCTTCCATTGAGGCCTTGCCACCCGGTGTTTGGTGTGTCCCTTGCGGACTGCCTCGGGGGCCTCCCCCGACACGCCGGTGGCGACGGTTTGTCCGGTCGCTGGCCCGCCCCCCGATTTTCGCGCATCCCGCGATTCGCGCCCCCGTCGAGCGCCGCGTACACCATCATGCTCCATGCAGAGGTCCTTTCGATGATCGATCCTTCCGCCTCCTACTACGTGCCCACCGTTGTGGAACAAACCCACCGTGGTGAGCGCGCCTACGACATCTATTCGCGTCTACTCCTGGACCGAATCATCTTCCTTGGAACGCAGGTCAACGACCAGGTTGCGAACGCCATCATCGCGCAGCTTCTGTTCCTCGAGAGCCAGGACCCCGAGAAGGACATCTTCCTGTACATCAACAGCCCTGGCGGCTCGGTCACCGCGGGTCTCGCGATCTTCGATACCATGCAGTACATCCGGCCCGATGTGGCCACCATCTGTGTGGGGCAGGCGGCGAGCATGGGGGCTTTCCTCCTTGCGGCGGGCGCCAAGGGCAAGCGCCGGTCGCTGCCGCACGGGCGGGTGATGATTCACCAGCCGTCGGCCGGCATGGGCCGCTCCCAGGTCACCGACATCGAGATTTGGGCCAAAGAGTTCCAGCGTATGAAGATCACGCTCAACGAGCGCCTGGCAGAGATGACCGGACAGCCGGTCGATAAGCTCGCAGCCGACGTTGAACGCGACTACTTCATGACAGCGCACGAAGCCTGCGAATACGGCATCGTCGACGAAGTCATCGAAAACAAGACCGACGAAGAAGAGTCAGACGAATAGGTAGACAGGTGAGGGGATGCCGCGCGCTTGCACGGCAAATCCCCCTCAATCCTTGGCATCGGCTCCGGTTTGCAGACCGGAGGCCGATGGTCTCAGCAGCGGGCGCACCACGTGGTCTCTCCCGCTTCGTACACCCGAGGCGTCCTTCCAGTAGGGCGCGGTCCCGAAACGGATCTTGGAGCCCAGAGTGCCCCGACACCAGCCCGGCGCCCTTCGCTGTTCCTTCTGTGGAAAGTCGCAGCGTGAGGTGCGCAAACTTATTGCCGGTCCCTCGGTGTACATCTGCGATGAATGCGTGGAGCTGTGCAACGACATCATCACCGAGGAGTATGAACGCGAGGACTACTACGCTTCGCGTGCTCTGGTGCCGAAGCCCACGGAGATCAAGGCGCATCTCGACCAGTACGTCATTGGCCAGGAGCGGGCGAAGAAGGTGTTGAGTGTGGCGGTGCACAACCACTACAAACGCATCGACAGTCGCTCGACGCACGATGATGTGGAACTCAAGAAGTCGAACATTCTCATCATCGGGCCGACCGGGACGGGCAAGACCCTCCTCGCGCAGACCCTCGCTCGATTCCTCAACGTGCCCTTCACCATCGTGGACGCGACGAGTCTCACGGAGGCTGGATACGTGGGGGAAGACGTCGAAAACATCATCCTCAGTCTGTTCCAGTCCGCCGACTACAATGTCGATCGAACGATGAAGGGCATCATCTACGTCGACGAAATCGACAAGATTGCGCGCAAGGGCGAAAACCCAAGCATCACGCGGGACGTCTCTGGTGAGGGTGTACAGCAGGCTCTGCTCAAGATTATTGAAGGCACTGTGGCCAATGTGCCACCGAAGGGCGGGCGAAAGCATCCCCAGCAAGAGTTCCTTCAGATCGACACCACCAACATCCTGTTCGTATGTGGTGGCGCGTTTGTGGGGCTCGACAAGATCATCGAAGGTCGCGTCAACAAGAGCAGCATGGGCTTCGGCCAGAAGGTGAAGGGTCGCAAGAAGAAGTTCAACAAGTCAGAGCTGTTGGCCATGCTGGAGCCCGAAGACCTTCTTTCGTTCGGCATGATTCCGGAGTTCGTGGGTCGGCTACCGGTTGCCGCCACGCTTGAAGAGCTGGATGAAGAAGCGCTTGTACGGATCCTCACCGAGCCGCGCAATGCGCTCGTGAAACAATACCAGCGCCTCTTCGAGATGGAGGAAGTCTTCCTGAAGTTCACCGACGGTGCTCTGGCAGCAGTCGCCCGCGAGGCGATTCGCCGAAAGACTGGCGCACGGGGACTGCGAGCGATTCTCGAGGAGATCATGCTCGACGTGATGTATGACCTGCCGTCACGGGACAACATTCGCGAGTGCATCATCAGCGAAGAAGTTGTGGACCGAAAGAAGGACCCGATCCTTGTCTACGAAAACGAGGTGGAGTGGGCGTAGAACGCTTCATTCTACGGAATGGTCGGCACCGGTGAACGAGCACGCCGGCCAAGACACCTACGGGTGGATACGTGAAGCGGCAAAGCGTGCGCGTGCGGTGACTTGCACCCGCGTTGGTTTGTTCGCGTGCTGCAGGAGGCTGGGTGTCCAAGCATGAAGGAGCGCAGTCGTCGGAGCTGCTGTCCGTTTTGCCCCTTCGAGACCTCGTGGTCTTCCCTGGCATGACCGTGCCGCTAATCGTGGGGCGGCCGGGTAGTCAGTCAGCTGTCGAGCATGCGTGGGAAGGTTCGCGGTCCATCCTGTTGCTCACGCAGCGGTCAGGTAGCTCGTCTCGCCCCGATCATGAGGCGCTCTACCAAACGGGCACCGTTGCCCGCATTCTGCAGCGGGTATCGCTGCCTGATGGGAACCTGAAGGTACTGGTGGAGGGGGGATGCCGCGCAAAGGTGGAGCGTTTTGTCCCGAGTGGTGAGCTCTTGATGGCCGCGGCGGACATCGTTGAGGAGTCAGTGGCGGATGACGAGGCTTCGGTGTGCACCAGTGTGAAAAAGGTGCAGGAAGCCTTTGCAGCGTACGCAAATCTCAACAAGGGTGTGCCGCCTGAAATGATCGTCCGTGTGGAAGCCACGACGGCGCCAGGCGAGCTGGCAGACTTGCTGGTGGCGCACTTGCTCGGCTTTGCCATGCAGGAACGCCAGACGCTTCTCGAAGAGCTCGACCCGATGGCGCGGCTCGAGAGCGTTCTCCGCCACCTGCACGGGGAGAATGAGATCCTTCGGGTCGAACGGAAGATCAAGTCGCGCGTGAAGCGGCAAAGCGACGGCAAGCAGAAAGACGTCTTCCTCAACGAACAGATGCAGGTCATTCAAAAAGATCTTGGCGAAAAGGACGAGTTCAAAGCGGAGTTCGCGGAGCTGCAGGAGCGACTCGCGGCGAAGGACATGCCGGACGTGGCGCGGGCCCGGGGAGAGCGGGAGCTTCGAAAGCTCCGAATGATGAGTCCCATGAGCGCCGAAGCCACCGTGGTGCGAAACTATGTGGACTGGCTCCTCACGCTGCCATGGGACCATGTGTCTGATGAACAGCGCGATCTGGCATTTGCTTCACAGGTGTTGGACGAAGACCACTTTGGCCTGGACAAGGTCAAGGACCGCATCTTGGAGCAGCTTGCTGTCGAGACTCTCGTGGAGCGGTCCAGAGGTCCCATTCTGTGTCTCGTG
>CAJWOS010000332.1 GCA_913044235.1 uncultured Pseudomonadota bacterium | reverse complement strand
ACACCCGTGCCGTCGACACGCGCCTGCATCCCGCTGTGGGACGCCGCCTCAAGTCGCATTGGGCCAAAGTCGGCGCCAAAAGGGCCGAGGAAGGTTCCCCCGGACAGTTCTCGTACAACGTGTTCACGGTGTCTCGAAACGATTTTGAGCGAATTCGTCAGGCGCACCTCGACTATTTTCGACTGCTCCGTTCCATTGTGAGCGAGTCGACGCCCGAGGAAGTCGTCGCTGTCGCCAATGTGCAACTGTTCGCACTGGGTGACCACAGCAGCGGCGAAGACGAGAATGAATCGGTGTGAAGTGGACCGGTGAGCGTCTCGTGGTAGGGTCCTCGCCAAGTCGCACACAGATTGTAGAGGTGATTCATGTCCAACCGCACCGAAGACCGGTCCGTGGTTGTTCGTTGGCTCCTGGCCGTTCTTGCACTGACCATCGGTACCGTTGCACTTGCTGCTTGGCCCGATTCTTATGAAGGCCGGATCGCCAACCTGAACGCCCTACGCCACGACATGGCGTACCCGGGCGTGCCGCACGACGCGAAGCGCATGGAAGCGCTGTACGACCGTGCGTGCGCCAAAAAGTCTTCCAGCGCATGCTCGTACAAGACCTGGTACAACTCCACCACCGGTGGGGACCTCGGTAAGGCTCGGGAGTTCTACAAGAACCGCTGTCCGAGCGACCCCCAGTCCTGTCTGGTGGTTGGCTGGTCCTACACGCTCGACGAGAACGGGCAGCTCAACCCACGAGACGCCGCGAAGGGCTACAAGTACTTCCAGACCGCCTGCACCAAGAAGCTCTACGCGGCTGGCTGTACGGCAATGGGCGAGCTTCACTTGTACGGATTCGGAGTCAACAAGTCGTACAAGACTGCTTTCGCGCGGGTTCGGGAAGGCTGTCAGGCAAAAGACCCCTACGGCTGCTACCTCACCGGTACCATGTACGAAAAAGGCCAGGGTACCGCGGTCAACGTGGCGAAGGCCATCAGTTTGTACCGGAAGGCCTGTCGCCAAGATGTGCCCCACGCATGTGTCCAGCTTGCCGTCCTCCAAGAAACCGGTACCGGCGTACCGAAGGACCCCGATGCTGCCGCCAAGGCCTTTGGCGAGATGTGTGAAAAGACCGGCTTCACGACCGCGTGCTACCACCTCGGGCGGATGTACCAGGAAGGCCGGTCGGTACCCCGCCAGCTGACCGTGGCTGAAGAGCTCTACAAAAAGTCTTGTGACCTCGGCGACCTCCTCGGTTGCTTCGGTCTCGCCAAGATGTACGAAAGCGGTCGCAGCGAAGGCGGTGGGCCGGCACAGGCCGCGCAGATCTACGAGCGAGCCTGCAATGTAGGCAACGCGGATGCCTGCACGCGCCTTGGAAAGCTGTACCTCCGAGGCAAAGGCGTGGGCAAAGATCCCACGCTGGGTGTGGGCTTCATCACGAAGGCTTGCGACAGTGGTGAGTCCGGCGCCTGCGATGTCCTCGGGCAGCTGTTTGAGTCGGGCAACGGCGTGGAGCAGAACCTCACCAAGGCGTCGAATCTGTACGACTCCGCTTGTGCAGCAGGTGCCGGCGTGGGCTGCTACCACCTCGGTAAGCTTCATCAAGTGGGCAAGGGCGTCAACGCCGACACCGTGAAGGCCGGTCAGCTCTTCGAGCAAGCATGCAACACCGGACACGGCGTGAGCTGCTCCAAGCTCGCCGAGAACTACATGCTCGGCGAAGGGGTACCGAAAGACATGACGAAGGCGGCCCAGCTGCTCGAAAAGGGCTGCTCCGGCTCCGACTCCGGCTCCTGCGCCAAAGTGGCCGGGATGTACGAAAAGGGCAAGGGCGTCTCGCAAGACCTTCCCAAAGCACTGGCCTTTTACAAAGACGCCTGTGCGATGGAACACGGCCATGCCTGCTACATGCTCGCGAAGAAGTACGAGTCCGGCAACGGTGCTGAAAAAGACTTCAAGATGGCCGTGCAAGCCTACAAGGACTCATGTTCCTTCGGGCATGAACGAGCGTGTCAGGAAGGCGGGTCCATCATGTTCCAGTCGCGCTTCCAGGAAATCGTCGATCTCGCTTTCTCCTCGAAGATGTGCCAGGTCTGGAGTCTCGACCCTGAAAAGCCCGACAGTTCCCGTCTGCTCGTCGATGTGCGGGGCGGTGAATTTGCCATGATGGACGGTCCCCTCAAGGGTGAGACCATCAAGCCCACCATGACCGACATGCAAGTCGAAAAGGGCAAGCGCTACCGCGGGGTCACTACCTGGAGCGCCGATACCAGTCGCGGGACGCGCAACTTCGCCCTCTTCGACGTCTGGGACAGCGAAGAAGATCCGATTGACGCATTCCCCAGCGACAAGAGCCGCTCTCGCGACCGCCTTCCCGACACCACCACGCTGATTTACAGCCGTGGTGAGGAGATGGTTCGCCGCAACCAGCCGGCCAAAAAGTGTCGCTTCCCTGGGAAGATGCCCCTGCTCACCACCGAGCACTGCTCGGAGATCCAAGCACTCGTTGCCGCCCAGCTGGCCACCACCTGCAAGGGCGAGTAGCCCCCACGGCAAGCGGATGAATGCAGCCGGCGTGTTCCTATGGGAAGCGCGCCGGCTGTCGTCGTTCTCGGTCTGCTACTCGACGGTGAAGTCGAGCGCTGCGGAATGGCTTTCGGTGTCGAAGAATGCGATGGAAAGGGAGTACTCGCCGTCGGAAAGACGTCCGAGGTACACCCCCTCCGACAGCCACTCACCGGGGCCCACGGTCTCGCTGACCACACGCCCCGTGCTGCCGGAGCCCATTCCCATCCCCTCTCCGGTGGAGTGGTTGACCAGCTCCATACCGCCAACGAGGTAGCCGTCATACAGCGACACTTCGAAGTCGACATCGCACGGGTTGTAGATCGTTGCCCCCACCCAGTGGTCGGCCCCAGAGGTACAGGAGGTACACGAGCCGACCACGGAGTCGAGCATCTGGATTCCAAACACTAAGTCGTCGGTACAAGCGACTGATTGGTCGGGCTCGAATGCAGGCGCAGCGGGTTCTCCGCTACCGCTTCCACCGCCTCCATCCCCATCCCCATCGCCGTCCGTGTCTCCGATGGGCGCATCGGCGTCGCCGTCGGAGCCTTCGTCGGAGCCACCGTCGCCGTCGGTTCCGCCGTCGCCGTCGGTTCCGCCGTCGCCGTCGCCCGAACCACCGGTTCCATCGCTGCCCCCAGAGGTTCCATCGTCCAGGTCGCCAATCGACAAGTCTTCGTCGGGCTTGGGATCCGAGGAATCACAGGCCACGGCCAGCACCATCAGCGTCGCAAGCATGAATCGTTCGGTCAACAACGGACCCTCCAGTCTACACCACCACACTGATTAGATCGCTGCGCGGCGACCTGCAACCTCGAGCGTTGGGATTCACACCGCCCACACCACCGAAAGCACCCCACGCCACACCCCACTGTCTCGTCTCGACAATCGCGCGCCACAACGACGGCCATGAGTCCACCATACCGATGGAGACCGCGAGGCTTGGTGCGTCTTCACCGTAGGGGCCCATGGCATGGGTACCTGCACTCCCATGGCGCGAACGCGCACATTTATACAGCGGGTCAGCAGCGTGTCGGCTGCACCTCCCCATCGCCCTCCTGTACGATTCCGTTCCTCGGAGGTTCCATCGTGTTTGCTTCTGCCGTCCTGTTGCTGTCCTTGTCCAGTGCCCATGCCGTAGAAGGGATGTGGCTGCCCGAGCAGATGCCCAGTCTCGCCAAATCCCTCGAGGAACAGGGGCTCGAGCTCTCGCCACGGACTCTGGCAGATCCGATGTCGGCTCCTTTGCGGTCGATCGTTTCGTTGGGATTCTGCTCCGCGGCCTTCGTCTCACCCGACGGGCTGATCACCACCAATCATCACTGCATTCAGGGGTACCTACAGGTCAACTCTTCGGCAGAAGAGAACCGAGCCCGCGATGGGTTCCTCGCACAGGACCGCGCTTCGGAGTTGTCGGCTGGCCCCGGTGCTGAGCTCACCATCGTGGAAAAGATGACCGAGGTCTCCGACGATGTGCGTGCCGGCATCAAGCGGCGAACCAAGGACCGAGACCGCGAGCGGATCACCCGTGAAAATATCGCGCGTCTGGTCGACGAGTGCGAGGCCGCCGGCGATGACCGCCGCTGCCGAGTGGCGAGCTACGACGGCGGCGCGATCCATCGCCTCGTAGAGTCGCGCGTGATCAAAGACGTCCGCATCGTCTACGCCCCACCCGACAGCGTGGGCAACTACGGCGACGAGAACGACAACTGGATGTGGCCGCGTCACTCGGGCGACTTCGCACTGCTTCGCGCCTACGTGGCCCCGGATGGCTCCACTGCGCCGTATTCGGAAGGCAACGTTCCATTCCAGCCTGAGTCGCACCTGAAGATCGACCCGACTGGCGTACAACCTGGTGAGTACGTGATGGTAGCGGGCTTTCCGGGGAGTACCGGCCGCTACGTGCCCGCACGGCAAGTCCAGTTTTCTCGCGACATGGGCTACCCCTACCGAATTGCGATGTACGAGCAGCTGCTGGAGATTCTCCGAGCGGAGTCCGATCGCGATCCAGAGGCCGCCGCCCGGCTCCGAGCCCCCATCGGCAGCATCGGCAACGGCCTCAAGTATGCGCAAGGCATGCTGGATGGCTTCAAGGTCACCGATGTTGTCGACGGCAAGCTGGAGACCGAAGAAATGCTCTCGGAGTGGGTCGCCGCCGACCGGTCGCGCACGCGTGCTTACGGGCCCGCCCTCGAGCGCATTGACAGCATTGCTGCCCAGTCGGAGGCGGTCTGGAAGCGGGAGTTCCTTGCTTACTGGCTGGTTGGTTCATCCGACTTGCTCAGCGATATCCACAGTGCATGGCGGCTCTCCGGAGAGCGACTGCGCCCAGACACCAAGCGTGATCCAGGCTATCGCGAGCGTGATATCGAGCGGCTGAAGGCACGCAGCCGCCGCCTCGAACGACAGATCTGGCTGCCCGCCGACCGAGCGATGTTCGCTCTCCTGCTTCGGGAAGTCGTCGACTTGGAAGGCGCCGAGGCCATGCCCGAGGTCGATGCCTGGCTCGCGGCTCATGGAGGCCTCGACAACTGCCTCGATGTGCTCTTCAACGACCCGCTCTGGATGGACACCGATGCAAGGTTGGGCCTCTTCGACCAACCACGAGATGTCCTCGCAGCCTCCGACGACCCCTGGATCGCACTCGCGCGGGCAGTGGATGGCCCCCTGTCTCGTGCACGCGCCCGGGGCGTGGAAAAGAAAGGCGCCATGCTGGCCCTTGCTCCGCTGCGAATGGGAGCCATTCGCGAAATGTCGCCAGTGCCGGTCTATCCCGACGCCAACGGAACACTTCGCATCACCTACGGCCAGGTCAAGGGCGTCGCACCGCGCGATGGCGTGATGTACCTGCCCCAGACCACCGTAGCCGGCGTTGTGGCCAAGGCCGGGGAGTGGCCGTACAACGCCCCTACCGCTCTCTTGGAAGCCGCGCCCAGTGCACCAGAATCTCGATGGGCAGCCCCGAAGCTCGGCGATGTGCCGGTCAACTTTCTCTCCGACCTCGACACCACCGGAGGCAACTCCGGCTCCGCCACGTTGAACTCGAAGGGAGAGTTGGTTGGACTGCTCTTCGACGGTACCTACGAGTCCATGACCGGCGACTGGGCGTTCGACCCGGACCAGGTTCGATCGATACATGTCGACATTCGCTACCTGATGTGGTTGCTTGAGTCCGTGGAAGACGCCACCCATCTCGTCGAAGAACTCATTTCCTCCGAAGAATAAGGAATCCAGAATGTTCAGCCCCCCTACCATTCGCCCTTTCCTTCTTGTGGTCCTGTTGACGGCCTGCGCTCCTGCGGTCCCCAAAGACGCTTCCAATGGCACAGACGATGGAACGATGGAGTCCGACCTACGCACCGAAGAAGCAGATGCGGACACCGATGCTGACGCTGACGCCGACGCCGACGCTGACGCTGACGCTGACGCTGACGCCGACGCCGACGCGGATGCGGATGCGGATGCCGACGCAGACACAGACACCGATCCAACCGGTCCTTTGCGGTGGACCGGCACGCGATTCTTCGAGTTCGATGAAGGATGTGAGGATGAAGTCTTCGAGGAGGGCACCGAGCTCACCGATGGAGAAGCCGCTCGCGCACTCGCTGAAGCGTGCCGGGAATGCGACCACATCTTCGGTGTCGAAGTGGGTCCCGACGTGATTTGCGAGCCATACGGCGGCGCCTCCGTGGCCACCGAGGTGTACCGAGGCGTCATCATCGACGGCGACGCAATTACCGTGATGACCTTTGCCGAAGACGATGGAGACTGGAGCGCTTCCGTGCTCGGTCGCGGAGATACCGACTCGACCAGTCTGCCACTCACTGCGGAGTACACCTACCGCGATACCTACGCCGACTACTACGAGTTCACGGTCTACGGCTCGCTGGAGCTGAGCAACTAAGGCCCATGCACGGTCAAGGCGTCAGCAACCCCACGTGCGCTGCGCCGACGGCCTCCGCCTTTCCCTGAAAGCGAGTGCCGCGCCCTCCGCCCCGGCCTCGGACGGCCTCCGCGACCCGCGGGCCCACCCGCACCACAAGCTCTGCGGGGCCATCAACCAGGAACACCCCGCTGCTGTCTCCACCCGTGAGCAGCAACGGGCCTGTGTGGCCGGCGGAGCGAGCCGCGTCCGCGACGCTCTTGAGGAGGTTCAGGTCGGCTTCGGGCCGATGGAGGTGCATCGCCCTGGTGGGTGTCGCACCTGGAATGGCTGCACCGAGTGCTTGTCCAAGCTCCGAGAGCAGCTGGCGGCGCTCCCGCCCGCTGGCCTTCGCCTCGTCGAGCAGGCGCTTGATTGTGGCAAGATGCTCGCTTGGACCGCACTTGAGCAAGCGATTGAGCGTGCCTCGTCGATGGGTACCGTCCCGCAAACGCTCCAGAGCTCGACCACCCGCCAGATACGACAAGCGCACCCCGCCGCGAACCTTTTCGGTTCCCGTCAGGTGCACGAGCTGCAGCTCGCCAAGACGGGCCACATGCGTGCCACCACAGGTGTTGATGTCCAGTCCAGCGATCTCGACGAGTCGCACATCGCCCACATAGCCGGCGGGTAGCCCCCGACTGCGCACGTCGAGTGCAGCGTATTCCTCAAGCGAAACCACACGATGCGTGACCGATCGGTTGCCGCGGATTTCCGCGTTGACCCGGTCCTCCAGGTCGCGCAGCTCCGGACCACTGAGCGGTCCATCCAGGTCGATCGAGCAGTTCCGAGCTCCCAGATGAAAGCTGAGGGTGCTCCGCGAGAAGTAGTCCTGCGCCACAGCCGTGATGAGGTGCTGTGCGGAGTGTTGCTGCATGTGATCGAACCGGCGGTCCATGTCGACTTGAACGGGAGCTCTGCCGCAGACCACCGGGGCATCCGTGGTGAGTCGAACCCTTCCGTTCGGATCCTTCTGCACATCCAAGACCGCCACACCGCTGATGGTTCCTCGATCGGCGGGCTGTCCACCACCCTCCGGGTACAGCACGGAGCGGTCAACGATGACCGCAAACCGCCCCTCGCCGACCGCGGTGCATGATTCCACAACCGCCCATCCACGCTCGGCGTAGGCGTCTTCCTGGCAAGGCTGAAGCGACACAGTGCTCTCCTGCTTGATGCGAAGGGGAAGCACCGCATCAGCAGTCAGCTACCACGCCGCTCCGGAGCCGACCGCTTCGCCACGCGACCCGTTCAGACGGGCTGAGGTCGCTTCTATTGCGGTCGGCCCAGGAGAGACCGGTCAGTCCCAAGGGAGCTGCACACCCACCGGATCGGCCCCACAACGAGCGACCTTGATGCGGGAACCCCAAAAAAAACAGGTCCCATCTCGGGACTTCTCTTCCACCGCACTGGTTGAAAGCATCGAGACCCAAGAGGCGGTGGGCCATTTCGTACCATGTCCATGCTTCACTCCACCCGGCGAGCACGACTGCTTGCCGTGGCTTCCGCTCCTTCCCTCTCCTGCCGCGGCCTCACCACCGGTGGCGGCACGAT
>CAJWOS010000331.1 GCA_913044235.1 uncultured Pseudomonadota bacterium | reverse complement strand
CTCGCGGGCGCGCTGGCTGGCTGTGCAGACCGCCCCCGCGTCACCTGGACGGAGGCCAGTGCGTTGGAGGGACACCGTCGAGCGCTCGACGCCAATGGCGATGGTGTGCTCGATCGGAACGAATACGAATCCACCCGCTGGAACGGACCACCATTTGCCACTGCAGACCGAGACGGGGATGGGCAGATCTCCGCAGTGGAGCTTGCCTGGTTGGTGCGCCGGCAGTCTGCCCGCCACTTTGACGGCGTGGTTCAGGGATCCGTATTGCCGGAGGTGGACCGCTCCACAGCGGAGCCGCGCTCGACTGCATCGCCGTCGCGCGAGCCGGGTGAGGGGAGCTCGGTCTCAGAACCGCCCGCAGCCTCCGGCACCCAGTAGCCGCGCGCATCCAGCTCCGCGCGCAGTGCGGCCGAGACCGGCGCCCCGGCTTGGGTGGCCGGCACGAGGATGTCGCGCCACTGGGCGAGGACCTCACGGAGGTCGACCGCGGAACGGTCCGACGAGAGTGGTTGTGGCTCTGAATCAGGCTCGCGGTAGCGGCTCGCGGCTCCCATGGTGAGTGGATGCCCCCGGAGGCCTGGGGCCCCTTTTGCGAGACCCACATCGTGTAGCACCAGCCGATCGCCGTCTGGGGTGCGAACCGAAAGCTCGTCGAGCGTTCCCTCTGCAAATACCGGTCGAGGCGTTTGCTTGGCGCGCAGGTCCGGGGCGTTGGCGCCGGCGAGGGGCGGCACACCAGCCCATGCGAGCACGGTGGGCACCACGCTGCGCAGATCCACAGGCTCCTGTACAACCTCACCGGCCGGGATGCCCGGACCGGCCACCACCAGGGGCACATGAAGCGTGCTGTCCCACAAGCCTGCGCGATGGTTCACAAATCCGTGCTCGAGGAGATCTTCGCCGTGGTCGGAGAGCACGATCACGAGCGTGTGTTCGAGGTCGATTCCGGCAAGGAGCTGGCCGAGCCACACGTCAGCATAGTGCAGTCCGCTGTCGTAATGATCGCGCAGGTGGGCGATCTCGCCGGCACTCAACACCTCCACCCGTTCGCCGGGCTGTGGCTCGACGGCATGCCGGTAGAAGTCCGTTGCCAGGATGTCGCGGCCCACGGCGTGCGTGAAATCGCCTGGGGTGCGGTCGGGAAACCAGAGGTTCCCTCGGAGCTGTTCGAGCGCGATGTCGTCGGCCACGATGTGCTCGATGCGCCCCGTGGCGCCCTCGTCGCCCCAAGGATGCTCGAAAGGCCCCCGCTGCAAGTAGGGGGTGTGCGCGTCATACCCATGCACGAAGGCGAACCAAGGCGTGTCGCGTGCGTGGATCCAGGCCAAAGCACTGGGCACGGTGTCGAAGAAGGAGCCAAAGGTGTGGTCTCCCTGGACGGACTCGAAGCGCTCGAAGCCCTGGTGCATCCCAAAGTCGGACACCACGTGGCCGCCACCGGTGAAGGCGGCGGTTGCGTGGCCAAAGGCCGCGAGGGCGCTGGCTAGGGTTGGCGTGCCGTCGGGGATTGCAAAGGTGGCGTAGTCGGCGACGGCAACCTCGCTTGGATACCGACCGGTGAACAGTGCGGCATGGCTGGTGACGGACTCGTTTGCCACGGCGTACGCATGCTCGAACCGGGTTCCCTGGCGTGCAAGCGCAGCGAGGTTTGGGGTGGTGTCTCGTGCGCCCCCGAGACTGGTCCGGTCAAAGCGCGTGGTGTCCATCGAGACAATCAGAATGCCGCGTGCTGGGGGGGGAGCGATGCATCCGGAGAGTATGGCCGCGCCCATGAGCAGTGCTGCGCCGATGGCCCTTTCCCCGGTCACGGCGCTTCGCCGTCGAGGAATCTCCAGCGCTCTCCGCAGTACGCATCGACGTTGTCCATCGGTCGTACGGGCTTCGGCACTTCGGAGCCATTCTGGGCGTTTTTGGTGGGTTCTTGGCGAGCCGCTGCCGAAGCATCGTCGGTGGCTTTGGTGGGCACTGCATCCCAGTACCCGTGGCGTCGTAGCGACTCCGCAGCCTCAGCAGACACCTGGTCCTGCGGCAAGATGTAGTCTCCGCTCCGGAGGCCTCGGCGCCAGTCCACCAGCCGATCGCGCAGGTCGGACAACACCGCGGGCTGTTCTGCGCGTCGGTCGCGAAGCTCTTCCGGGTCGTCTCGTAGGTCGTACAGCACGAACCCAGGGCCCGTCACGTCGGCGGCAGTCAGCTGTTCGATATAGTCGGGGCTCCCGAGCGACGGCCCACGGTAAATCAGGCGATGCGTGTTGGTTCGCACCGATACCATGTCCATCACCCCTTCCATGAAGATGGCTGCCGTTGGATCGGCCGACGGTCCCACCAGCGTGCGCAGGTCGCGGCCTCCGCTTCCGGCCGGGGGCATGGCATCGGCGAGTGCGAAGATAGTGGCCGCCACGTCTCTTGCGTCGACCAGGCGCTCGGAGCGCAGGCCTGCGGGGATCCCAGGACCGGCGATCACGAGTGGCACGCGAGTGCAGCTGTCCCACAGCCCTGTTCGATGGTTCATGTAGCCATGGTCGAGGAGGTCTTCACCATGGTCCGAGGTGATGATCACCACCGTGTCGTCGAGGACTCCGAGACCGTCGAGCTTGGCCAGGAAGATGCCAAGCATTGTGTCGGCATACCGAACGCTGCCATCGTAGTGGTCTTGCACATGCTGCTTGTCTGCTTCTGTGACCGGCACACGGACCGTGTCTTGGGGCGCCTCTGCGAGTCGGTCGTAGGTGCGGGGGTCCATGATTTGATCCCCTCCCGCATGCTCGAACCAGGTCGGTGGATGCTCGGGATAGAGGGTGTCGCCTCGCACCATCTCGGAAAGGCATGGACTGGAGGCGAGCAGCTCGGCCACCTCGGAGCCTTGGCCGCTGGCATACAGGTGGTCCCAGAAGCCCTCCTTGCTGTAGGGGCGGTGGGCATCGTAGCTATGCAGGAACATGAAGAAAGGCGTCTCGGATGGCTGGTGCGCAATCCAGTCCAGAGCCATGCCGCCGGTGTGCCAGAGCGAGCCGAAGCCTCGTTGTTCCGAGTAATGGTCCCAGCCTTGGTTGAAGCCATAGTCCGCCGTGACGTGGCCGCCTGCGGAAAACATGGCGGTGCGGTAGCCATAGGCACGGAGGGCCTCCGACGCGAGTGTGGCGTCCTCGGGGATTCCGTAGGTGGAGTATTCGGGCACGGCCAGCTCCGACGCATAGCGACCCGTAAACAGAGATGCGTGGCTGTAGGCGCTCTCGTTGGCCTGGGAGAAGGCCTGATTGAACGCCACGCCACGCGCCGCGAACTGGGCGAGCGTTGGAGTGGTGTCGCGGCGGCTGCCGAACGGCGATGTGTGGTCGGCTCGGGTGGTGTCGAGGGAGATGAGCAGGATGTTCGGGGGGCCTGTGCGGTCGGTCTGCGTCGGTGCCGGAGGCGCAGATGGGCAGCCGCACAGCAACCATAGAAGCGCGGGGATGGACCGTCGGCACCGCCTCTCGAACATTGCTGCCTCTGCGCTGGGGTCGGAGCAGGAGGTCTCCACCGATTGGACGGCGCTACGGTCTGCCAGGCGACTGCGATGGAGCGCGAAGTCGGCAGGAGTACCGGTGTCGGTCGGGCCCGAAAGCTTCCCGGCGACCTTGCCGAAGCGCCCCGTACAACGGTGTATTCGAGCAGCAGTAGCCAGCCTCATGCTCGGCAGCCTATCGGTCCCTACCGCCGCGGGCAAGCCGCCTGAGTCGACCTGCTGGGTGGGGGTTCCGTCGAGCGCCAACCCTTTGATGGGCTATACTGCGGAGGAAGGTCTGGAGCCGTTATGTCCTCTCGTCATCCCGCCCACTTCACTCTATTCGTCGGCCTTTTCGTTGCATCGGCCTGTGAGCGCGAGCACAAGCTGGTCACGGAGGTGCTCGAGCCGAGCTATCGCGGCTTCCAGATCGAATCGTACGATGAGAAAGCCGTCCAGCCCGGAACGGTTTTCTTTACCGACGGGTCCAACCAAGCAGCGCCTCGGATTGTCGAGGTCGACCGCACCGGCAAGGTGGTGTGGCAGTGGGTCGTGCCCACAGACCTTCTCAACGCAAATACGGTCATGGACACCGCACCCATGCCCGATGGTGGCGCGCTCGTCATTGTCGACGCCATCGGTGTGGTGCAGGTCACGGAAGACGGGCAGGTTGCCCGGATCTACGAGAGCATGTTGCCGTCTCACGATGTCGACCTGCTCGATGATGGGAGCTGGCTCGTCACCAATGGGTGGGTGCAGAAGGGGGAGCCGCACTTCATGGAGGTGGCCCCCGACGACTCCGTGGTCTGGTCTTGGGATGGTCTCGATCGCTACGACGTGGCTCCCTACAACGAGGTGTACCGAGAGGGGTGGGTGCATGCGAACGCAGCGGAGCGTCTCGACGATGGCAATACGCTCGTTTCACTGCGCAACTTCAACATTGTGGCGCTGCTCGATGAGGCGGGCACCACCCAGTGGGAAATCGGCTTTTCGGACATCGAACCCGAGGCGGCGGCGGCTGGTTTGTACGATGTCGCCTATGGCTCCAACCCCCACGACCCGGAGCTCACCATCGACGGAACGCTACTGGTGGCAGTGCACCGTCCCAGCGTGGTGCTGGAGATCGACCTCGACTCTCGAGCCGTGATCTGGTCCTGGTCTCCGGAGGTCGACAGCGCCGGCAAGATCCGAGATGCGAATCGCCTGCCGAACGGCAACACGCTGATCACCTCCACCCGCTCGGTCCTCGAAGTGGATGCTGCTGGCACTGTGGTCTGGCAGCTCTTCGCAGACGAGAGCCTCTTTGGTCAGGATGCCCCCGAAGAGTTTCGACCGTTCTACAAGGCCTGCCTCATCGCACCGGATGGGACGGTGTACGGGGGCTGAGCCCCTGCGGGTCCACGATCTGGGGCACCTACGCCGGCTGCTGCGGCACAGACCGAGACTGCGTGGTTCGGCTTGTGGGCTTCCCGTCGGTCACTGTGCAGCCGGGTGCTTCACCACGTGGAATGTGCGCAAGCCCACCTGTCGGTCTTCCACCTCCGTGCCGTCGGGGAAGCGCACGCGAACGGCGTCGATCCGGTCCACGGCTCCGAGGCCAAAGTGCAGCCGGGTGGGCAGAGTGGTCATATGGCTCGTGCCACCGGCGGTGATCCAGCGAGTATGCAGTGTCCCATTGGCCTCGACCGTGACCCGCGCACCGATGCCTTGACGATTTTCGGGCAGTCCATGCAGGTCCACCTGGAGCCACTCGCCGGCGGTGCAGGGAGAGCGGAGCACCCGAACCGGTGCAAGCTTGCCCGCGGTGATGAGCTCGAGCATTCCGTCGCCGTCAAAGTCGGCCGTCGCGAGGCCCCGGCCTGTTTCCAGGCTGGAGAATCCCCACTGGAGACCGACCGCGGAAAAGCGGCCATCGGTATCCTGCGACCAGATCTCGTCGGGCTGTTCCTGGGGGTTCACGCGGCCGAGTGACTCGACCTCCTCAGGGTCGTCTGTGGGGCCGAACACTGCTGCGAGGTCGAGGTCACCATCGAGATCGAGGTCGTCGAGGACGATGCCCCAGCTGGCGATCTGGTCGCGTGCGTCGTCGGTGTACAGGTTGGCGGCAGACCCTGCCATCGCCCATGTGGCGTCATCGAGCGAGACGAACAGGTCGGGAGGGTCGAAGTCCGACATCGCAATGTCGGGCCTGAGATCTCCATTGAGGTCTGCAACAGCGGCGCCCATGGCCGACATGGTCACATCGAGTCCATTGTCCGAAACAGGTGTGAGGGTGCCGCCGTCACCGCCGGAGAGCATCACGTTGCCGCCCCCAACATCGGCGAGGTGGTGGTAGGTCAAGACGTCGGTTCGGCCGTCTGTGTCGAGGTCGAGCAAGACAGCGCCCTTGGCGTAGCTGTGGGTCGTGGCCTCGGGGAGGCTGTCGGTTGCCTGGGCAAACTCCAACGCTCCGATCTGGAAGAAGCGGCGGTCGGTGGGGTCGAACGACTCGGTTCCATCCGAAGACAGCCAGAGGTCGAGGTCACCGTCTTCATCGAGGTCCGACCAGGCGACCGCACGCAGCTTGTGCTCGTCGATGTGAATCCCTCGGTCGCGCAAGCGGGTGAAGTGCCCCTTGCCGTCGTTGTGGAAGAAGCGCATGCCCACTTCTCGGCTGTGAAACAGCAGCTCGGGCGCTCCGTCACCGTCGAGGTCGACTGGAGATGCGAGATGCATTCGCTCCACATCTCCCAGCCGCTCTGCGGTCTCATCTCTCCACCGAAGGTCGCCGTCGTTCATTAGGAGAATGACGCCTTCCTGGTCGGGAATCACCAGGTCAAGCCGGCCGTCTTGATCCAAGTCGACAATCGCAATTCCCTGGGCGGTATGCAGCCGACCCTCGGTGGCCGCCGCAAGAACGCCTGACGGGTCGGCCTCTGCAAAACTGGGCTCAGTGACCGGATCGGCACAGGGGGGACCGGGGGCTACGGGCGGTCCTGGATGGCCGGAGTCACCTGCAGCGCTGTCTACACTCCCCATCGCAGGGTGGGGCGATGGCGGGTGCGCGGGACGGGTGCATGACACGATCATGCCGGTGATGAAGACAGAGTGGCGCATTGGGTGACTGTACCAACGGTCGGCCGGGGCCCGTCCAACCTCACTGGGTCTCGAACGACGGGCGGCCAATTCGCGAAGCGGCGAAGTGGGGGGAGCAGTCTCGGAGAGTACCGTCAAGCAGGCCCACCTTGGCTGCCGGCGTCATCGGTTCCTCGATGATCTGAGTCGGACGCTTGCGTGCCGTGTAGGGTGCGGTACGCTGCTTGGCTCGGCGCAAAACCCGCTAATTTCGGCCTGCTGCGATCCGTGGAAGAAGCCGCTGCAAGCCTCCAATGCTGCCCTCAGCGTCGCTGTCTCCGCCGGGGGGGCTTGCGCGTGCGCATCCGCCACAAGCCGCCGGCCAGGGTGCCCAGCCCCACCAACGCGGACAGGATCGCCATCAACTCGATCGGGGTGGGCGCGCGCGAGACGGATGCCGTGGGAAGACGATGGGCGTTTCCCGTTCCGCCCAGCGATGGCCGGCTGACTTCGGGGCTGTTGGACGGTGGTGCCCCAACGGGATTGCCCTGTTGAGGCCCTGTTGGTTGCCTTGGAAGAGGCTTGTCCACAGGGGAGGCCAGTGGCTGGAGCGCGATGTTGCGCCGCGGGCGCGGTGGCGTGAGCATCACCCAGTCGTGCAGTTCTTCGACCGAGATCTGACCATCTTGGTCGCGGTCGAGGTCTTCGAAGCTGTCTCGGTCGCCCACCCGTGCATACTCCTCGCGGTCGATGGTCCCGTTTCCGTTCTGGTCGAGATCTGCGTGCACGCGCTGCATGACCCCAGCCTCGGAAAAGTCCTCTTCCGCGAATCCGGTCGATGCGGCAGCCAGTGTGACCACCACCCACCCCGCGATCACTGGAGCGCCTCCTCGACGACGCGGCCGGTGGCATGGGCGGGCACTTCCACATCCATCGCTGTGAGGATTGTGGGGAGCTGGTCGATGTGGCGAATCGGCTCGGCGAGGCGGTGCCCGGCACGGACGCCCGGTCCTGCGATCACAAACGGGGTCCAGATGGCTTTGGTGGACCCCGGCTCGAGGGCTTGTTTGTAGCCGGTGGCAGCGGGCACCTCGAAGACAGCCTGCTCTGCAGTGGTCTCCTCGCTCCAACCGTAGCCGGGGTGGTTTGCGACGATCAGGTCGCCCACCCGGTCGGCGGGGAGGAAGCGCTGGTCCGCATTTTCCCAGGGCAGCACCGAAGCGACCGGTGCGCGTCCGTCGGCGTCTCGCAGCGCCAGCAACGCGGCCATGACATCTGCGCGAAGGGCATCGTAGGCAGGCCCGGATGCACGGTTCCAAGGGCCGCCGAGCCCTTCGGGGTTGATGTAAATGCTGTACATCTGCAGGAAAACGACCGTGGAGTTCTCCCAGTCGACAATCTGTCCGCCCGTGGTGGGGTCGGTCTTTCGAGCCAGCCATCCCTTCGATGCGAAGAAGTCGTTGAGGCGAACCAGCTGGTCCATGGGGGCTGCTCC
>CAJWOS010000330.1 GCA_913044235.1 uncultured Pseudomonadota bacterium | reverse complement strand
GTCGCTCGTCGGGCCGCTCGTCAACGAGTTCGCCGACGCCGTCGCGCGCGAGATCGGCGAGCGCGTCCGGGCGACGCTGGACGCCGAGGTCGGCTCGGACCGGCTCGAGCGGTTCCTCGCGAGTGACAGGACGTGTCCGCGGTGCGCGGCGCGCGAGAAGGCCGCGGCGCCGGCGCCGTCGCCGTCGCCGCCGGCGCCGCCGCCCGACGAGGGCTCGCTGAACGACGTGCGCCAGGGCCTGGCCGGGGCCCTGGCCAAGCTGTCGACGCTCGAGGGCCGGCAGCGCGCCATCCAGGGCAAGATGGCGAAACTGGACGGCCAGTGGGGCGGCGACTTCTCGAACGTGACCCACGCGGTCGCCGAGTTGCAGCGCGTCGTCGCGTCGCATCAGTACGCCGTCGCCGACTTGGGCGCGTTGCGCGGCAATTTGATCGCGCTGGCGCACTCCGTCGACGCGCTCGAGAAGCGCACCGCGGCCAAGAATGGTGAGACTCCTCCCCCTGCTCCTGCTCCTCCGGCGGAGGATGGCGCGGAGGGTGGTGTGTAAATGTTCTCCTTGTGGTGGTTTTCTCGCGCGCGCGCTGTGCCTCGCGTTGTTTGTTGGTGCCTACGATCTCTCGAGGCTCGGGCTCAGGCTCCGCGTCCCCGACCCCCGCGGCGAGCACAGGGATGGACGCGCCGACCAGATCCGGCGGCAGCACCGTCCATGCCTTTGGAAGGCTCTCGTGGAATGGTTGGGCGATGCCTTCATCGCGGATGGTCACCGTGTGCGCGACCTCGTTTTGCGCATTGTCGAGAGTCCCGGCTTTGTGCAGGTGGGAGAGATCCAATGAAGCATCGATTCCCATTTGTTCGCACCCAAAAGCGCACGCACGGGATGTTTACGGGTGGTTTGAGCCGCCGACGCATGCTGCGAGGCATACTGCACGGGTCGGCGGTCATGGTGGGGTTGCCGCCCCTGCTGTCTGTGCGACATGCCTTTGGAGAGAGCTGCGACGATGGCTTTCCGAAGCGCTTCATCCTGTACTACTGGGGCAACGGAATGCTGCCTCACTTCTGGACCCCCACCGGCGAAGGCTTTGGCGACGACTGGACCTTGTCTGAGCAGCTCGCTGCACTGGCGCCGGTCAAGGACAAGACCACGGTAGTGACCGGCACCGCAGTGCGCGTACCCAATCTGCTTCCACACTGGTCGGGTGCCATGGGCTTCCTCACAGGTGCCGCTCCCGTTGGAAACGACAGCGCGTGGGATGTCACAGCGCCCACCTTCGATCAGCGCCTTGCCGCCGAAATCGGTGGTGACACCATCTACCGCTCACTGGAAGTGGGTGTACTCACCGACCAGTCCATCAGCGTGGCCGGTCCGGGTGCGCGGTATCCAGCGGAAAATGATCCCTACACGTTCTTTGAGCGCATCTTCGGATCCAGCTTCCGCGAGCCTGGCTCTGACGCGGGGCCCGACCCGCGTCTGGCATGGCGAAGGAGTGTGCTCGATGGTGTGATGGACGGCATTCACAAGCTGGAGGCCCAGGTTGGCTATGAAGACCGGGAGCGGCTGCAGAACCACTTCGATGGGATTCGGGACCTGGAGCAGCGGCTTGCTCGCCTGGAGGAGGACCCGCCCGAGCTGGCGGAGTGCAGTCGTCCGGGCGCTCCGGAGACCGAGTATCCCGACATCGACGGTCGACCGCAGATCGGCGCTCGAGCGCGCATCATGTCTGAGCTCTCTTCCATGGCACTCGCTTGTGACCAGACAAGGGTGCTGACGTACAACCTGTCCTCGCCGCTCACCAATGTGTTGTTTCCGGGGGTCTCGGAGGGCCACCATACGCTCACGCACAATGATGGGGGAGAGCAGGCGCAGGTACACGAAATCACACTGGCGATCATGGACGAGTTCGCCCACTTCTTGCAGACGCTCGATGCGGTCCCGGAAGGGGATGGCACGATGCTCGACCATTGCCTCGTGCTCGGCACATCCGACACGAGCGAAGGCAAGACCCACGCGCTCGACGAGTTTCCCATTGTGTTGTCTGGCGGAGCCTGTGGTGCCTTCAAGACGGGTCTACACTACCGCTCCCACTCCCAGGAAAATGCCAGCAAGGTGCTGTTGAGCATCCTGCGGGGATTTGGGGTCTCGAGCGACAGCTACGGGCAGGACGATGCCTACGCGGCAGATGGCCTCTCGGCCATCGAAGGGTGAATAGATGATTCGAAAGCTCGCGTGCTGGGTGATTTTTTCAATTTCTGTAGGCTGTGGCGGAGTGGGAGACGAGCCGGCGAAAGCCGTCGCTGCGGACGACCGCGCTCAATGTGGTGATCCGGAAGATACCGAGGTGTTGGTCATTACCTCTCTGGCATTTACGCGAGAAATCGCCGAGGGCGTCATCGAGGGCTTCGACATCGACGGCCTGGACAGCGCGGAAGGCGACCCGGCAGGCTGCGGACATCGCGACTATGCGTCGCCGGATGGCACCACGGGCATCGACAACGCATTTGCTGCGTTGGTGCCTGTGTTGGAGAGTATTGGTGCGGCCGCGGTGGAAGGGCTGATCACGGATGCGATCAACTCCGGAGAGCTGCTCATCCTGGCGGAGATACAGCGGGTCGATGACGTGGAAAACGATTCGTGTGTGGATCTCGAGCTGCATCGGGGAGAAGGGCTCCCATTGATGGGAACCGATGGCAACATCCAGATGGACCAGACCTTTCTCGTGGATCCATCTCGCCCGTCCACGTTCGCGGAGGGAGGGCAGATTGCGCACCGCACCTTCGAGATTCAAGACATCACCATCTCCCTCCCGGTACAGATTTTGGATGAGTTTATCGAGCTTGACCTCGAGGGGGCATCGTTGCAACTCCGCTGGCTGGACAACGGCGAGGCGGTGGGGCGGCTAGCGGGCGGTGTTTCGGTGAGCTCTCTGGCCGGGCAGATTGGTGCCATCAGCGACATCGGCAGCCTTCAGGATGCCGTGCCCGCATTGCTGGAGGGGGCGGCAGATCTGTGGCCAGACGAGAACGGATCGTGCACGCACCTATCGGTGGGAATGGACGTCACTGCGCGGCCGGCATTTCTGCTGTACCCAGAGTGAGGCGTTCGCCCCCGAGAGTCACCAGTCCCGGCGCTTTCGCTCGATGCCTTGGATGGGATCAAGCCACCGCAATCCGTCGGGCTCGACCACGAGCAGCGTGCCGTCGGCTTGTGCGAAGAGCGCGGTGGGCTTGGCAGCGATGTCGCGCAGCACCGTGCCTTCAATCGCATTGATCACTGTGATCCGGTCGGCGGCGCCCACAGCGACCCAACCCACGCCGCTGGCCACGAGACCGCGTCTTCCGTCGACAGCTACGCAGGTCCCGTCGATGGAGCAGGCGGTGCGGGTGGACAGTGCCCACATTGGTCCGCCCAGACTGGGTGTGATGCCTGTGGGGGGGCCACGCAGAGGTATCGGTTCGGCGCTCGGGCCGCCGCTTCCCGTCCACTTCCTTAGGCCGCTCTTGCCGTCGAGCACGAGCACCGCTTCACCGTCGTAGCGGGCATCGACCACCCCTGCGGGGGGCAGGAGCTTCCCGCGGATTCGTCCCTTGGAGGTCCACCAGATCACTTCGCCGGTTCCGCCCCCATGTCCCATCCGAGGGGCACGACTCACGGCAACGATCTCCGAGTCGTCGAGGCACAACACCCGGTCTACCACTCGCCCACCCGGTCGCATGCGGTCGACGACCGTGTCACTGGAAATGCTTCGAAGCTCGATTGTGCCGCCCATCACCAGGGCCATCGTGTCGCCGTTGAGGCAGACCGATGTGGCGGGGCTTGGTGCATCGGAGAGTCTCTGGACCGACTTGGCCGGCGATGCGAGGTCGCGAATTTCCAGTCGTCGGCCATCGCGCAGGGTTAGGAGTCGATTTCCGTGGAGGCTCGCGGGCAGGGGGCGAGGAGGCTCGGCGTCAGGGGTATCGGGCATTCGCGACCCGAGCGCCGCCGGCGCGGCGTTGGTGGCCGCAGGTGCGTCTGGAGCCGCCTCACCAGTCGCGATGGCCTCGGGTGGCGGAGCGGAAGGCGCAGGCTCCTTCGCGGGTGGGGGCTCGGGCGGCTCGGCGGGCACGGCCACTGCTGGACTGGCCTTCAATGGAGCCGTTTCTGCTGTGCCGGTCAGCCGCTTGATGTCCTCCGCGAACCAGAAGGCCGCACCCGCACCGATGGTGGCGAGCAGGAAGCCCAAGAAACCGGCGATGCGTCGAGGTCGTGGGTTGGAAGCAGGCTGCGGAAGCGGGCGAGGTCTCGGCGGGGTGGTGGGCGGGCCGGGTAGGGCTGGCGGTGGTGGCGTGGTGGTGGTTCTACGGGCGAGATTTTGGGTGGTGGAGACCCGGCTGTGCGAGGAGAGCTGCTGTCCTTCGAAGGCGCCTGCGACGAAGTTGGGGTCGGGCCAGAGGCGCTTGCGGGACCACTGCCGGAGCGTAGGGCCATTGAGGTCCTTGAGCAGGTCGAAGCAGGATTCTTCGAGCTCACCTGCGGTCAGGCGCTCTTCGGGGTCGGATGCCAAAATTTGACGGAGCAGGGGCTGGAGCGCTGGCCAATACGGCACGCCGTCGGGTGGATGCTCCAGGCGTTCTCTAAGAAAGGCGGCATGGTTGTCGGGATGAAATGCCAGCCGAAAGAGGTCGGCGCGCTTCATCTTCCGGTACAGTCGAAGTCCTGTGACCGCTTCGTACAGTACGCAGCCGAGGGCATAGACATCGTCGGCGGGCTGTGGGAGGTCTTCTGTGAGACGCTCCGGCGAGAAGTATCCCACGGTGCCCACCACGATGCCGGTGGTGGTGCGGGCCTCCCGATGGACCTCCGGCGAGCGGGCAATGCCGAAGTCGAGCAGCTTCACCCCACCGGTGGGGGTCACGCGAATGTTGGCGGGCTTGATGTCGCGATGTACGAGGCGCATCGGCGTGGATGTGCCCGGTGATGGGGCCGTGTAGGCAGCGTGCAGGGCGCTTGCGACTTCGCCGATGATTTCGAGCGCCACACGGGGATGCAGTCGGCCATCCGTGCGAACGATGCGGTCGAGGTCTGCACCGGGCAGGTACTCCGCGACCAGAGCGATGCGCCCGTCGAGGTCTACGAGGTCGTGAATTTGGAGGATGGCTCGATGGTGAAGTGCGGCCAGCAGGTGGGCTTCATCGCGAAGCCGCTGAATGGCGGACTCCACATCCTTGAACCGCTCGTTGAGGATCTTGACTGCAACGGTACGGCGCACCCCGCCGAGCGTGATCATCTGGGCTTCGTACACTTCTCCGAAGCCACCTCGACCGAGGCATCGACCGAATTCAAACCGGACCCCTTCGTCCATTCCGTGCCTCGCCTGTGTACGGTGCGGGAGACGCGAGGCTATCATTCAACGCAGCATTGCGTGGATTACGAGTGGTAAATGCGAGGCGAGCGGATGTTCTCGCACCGGTGGATGCTCGCTCCCGTGTCCCAAAGGATTCGAAGATGTCAGCCGAAGTTCCGATTCGTCCGCTTTTTCGCGTCGAGCGCACCCTTGGAGTCGTTGTCCTCGGCGCGGCGTGCGCCCGTCCAGCCGAGATCGACAAGGCCGATTCTTGCACCCAGGAGATCTGGTACCGCGATGTCGATGAGGACGGTGCTGGCGATCCCGACGGCGGCTACCTCGCGTGCGAAGCACCGGCGGGGCATGTGGCAGATTCTTCGGACTGCAACGACCAGGATGCGAGCGTGTACCCGGGAGCAGCCGAGCTGTGCAACGGCGTAGACGACGACTGTGACGCTGCAATCGATGACCTGGAAGCGGGGGATTCAGACGGAGGAGAGTGGTTCTATGCGGATGCAGATGGGGATGGCTTCGGAGACCCCTCCGCGGCGGTGACGGGCTGTATGGCCCCGACTGGGTACGTGGACAACGACGCCGACTGCGACGACAGCAGCGCCGCGATCTACCCGGGGGCCGACGACGTGCCGCGCGACGGTGTGGATGGGGACTGTGATGGGGCCGATGCGACCTCATTGGCCGAGCGCGTCTATGTGGGTGACGTGAACCTTCTGTCTGGAGAGGATGTCTCGGCATTTTGTGCTGAATACGATGGTGTGGTGGGCGACTTGCAGCTGGCCGGCGCGAGCTTACCGTCCGCCCTCGACCTGTCGTGTCTGGTAGAGGTCACCGGCGACATCGTGGTGTCGACCGACACCGTGACCACATTGGCCCTGCCGGCGCTGTGGTGGGTGGGGGCAGACTTTCGAATTGCGGGCAACCCATCTCTGGTCTCGCTCGATGTGTCGTCGCTCCGCTTCATCGATGGTGCGGTGGTCCTGCTCGACAATGCAGCACTCGGGCCGGCTCGATTTCCACGCCTTGTGACGGCCGGAGAGGTCTCAGCGGTGGATGGTGCGGACTTCGCCACGCTTCGGTCGGTTTTGGGCCCGGTGTCGCTTGCCAGTGGAGTCACACTCGACGCCCTGCAGACCGTCGAAGGCGGGATATCGATTCGCGATGGCACCATGACGGCGGTGTCGTTGCCGATGCTTCAGCAAGCTGGTGTCGTTGACCTACGCTCGGTGTCTGTGCAGGAACTGGACTTGGGGCAGCTCGAAGCCTCGGAGGGACTGGCGCTCGTGCTTCCCGCACTCACGGGCATGCTGGAGCTGCCTTCGCTCAGCGTGGTTTCCAGAGACCTGGTGTTCGACACGAGTGCGACCTCTGTTCGACTCGATATGTTGGCCACGGTGGGTGGGGTTTTCTCCGTGAAAACAGAAGTTCTGGAAGAACTGGATGCGGCGATGTTGACCTCGGTGGGCGACGATGTGGACCTTGGAGGAGCATCGGGCGCAGCGGTGGATGTGCATGCGCTTCGCTCAGTCGATGGAGCGCTTCATATCGAGTGCCCCGGCTGTTCCACGCTTGATCTCTCTGCCTTGTCGACCGTCGAAGGTGATGTCTTTTGGTCATTCGGCGATGCTCTGGAGACCCTGCAGCTTCATGCCCTGGCGTCGGTGGGCGACGGACTGGTGCTCTTGGGCGCAGATGCCCTGACTTCTTTCGACGCGCCCCTCCTGGAGTCGATCGGAGGGGAGTGCCGGCTCAATGATCTCGCGTCGGTTGTCTCGATCGACCTCTCCACACTCGAAGATCCAGAAGAAGTCGTGTCTATCGTAAATCTACCAGCACTCAGTAGAATCGATCTTTCTGGTCTGCGTTTGCGTGCGATTGGTGGGCATGTCCAGGTGCGCGACAATCCCAACCTGACTGCCCTCACGCTGGGCTCCCTTGAGGCGGCGTCGGGCGCACTCACCATTGAAGCGAACCCCCAGCTCACCGAGCTCGACGTATCGAGCCTTCGCACCGTGGGCGCACTTGTTGTGGCTGGGCCCTTCAGCACATTTGATTCATCAGCCTTGGAGTCCACCACGGGTGCGCTTGAGCTTGCTTTTGATGTGCCGCCCGAGCCGTTGGATCTCTCTGCGCTTGTGCAAGTGGGTGGAGACTTCACATTGAGTGGAGACCTGTCGGAGATGAATGTCTCCAGCCTCCGCATCGTGGGTGGAGGCCTCACACTGCAGACCTCGACGTTGTCCGACCTCGACTTGTCTGGGCTCGAAGAGGTCTTCACCGATCTCACTCTGGAACTCAACAGCGTGGTCAACGCCGATCTGTCTTCGCTTCGAACAGTGGGGGGCAGCGTGACCTTGCTTCGAGGCACGGTCCTGGCGTCGATGGAGCTACCGGATCTGGAGGCGGTCGGCAGCCTCACGATCGAGGCGATGCCGCTTCTCACCTGGCTCGACCTGCCGAGTCTCACGGAGCCGTCTGGAAATCTCGAGCTGGTAGAGTGTGACTCGCTCGCCACCATGATCGGGTTTGCGCCACTCACAGGGGTGCAAGGGAGCCTGATCCTCACCGGGAACGACGCGTTGGCAGACGTCACAGACCTCGGGGGCATCCTCTCCGTGGGCGGTGACCTGCTCATCCAGAACAACCCTTCTTTGTCGACCTCCGCGGCCGAAGGGCTGGTATACGACACCATTGGAGTGGAGAACATCGGT